>CAYSPZ010000023.1:0-22821 GCA_964433065.1 uncultured Eubacteriales bacterium
GGCATCGCTCCCAACGAAGTGCAGGTCGAAGTCATCGGCCGTAAACAGACCGGCTACATTCCGGTCGACGAACTGTCTGCTGCGGGTACCGATCCGTCCGAACTGGTGAAGATCGGTGACGAACTCGAATTGCTCATTATGCGTACCAACGACCAGGAAGGCACCATTATGCTGTCCAAAAAACGCATTGATGCCAAAAAAGGTTGGGATACGGTGGTTGCCGCGTCCGAAAGCGGTGAAGTGCTGGAAGGCGTCGTGACCGACGTTATCAAAGGCGGTATTTTAGTGGTTGCGCACGGCGTTAAAGTGTTCGTGCCTGCGTCCCACGCGTCCGCTTCCCGTATGGAAGACCTGACCCCCCTGCTCAAACAGACGGTTCGTTTCAAGGTGATCGAGATCAACCATGCCCGTCATCGTGCGGTGGGTTCGATCCGTGTGATCGCCCGTGAAGAGCGCAAGGAAAAGGCAGACGCTTTCTTCGCGAATGCCGAAGTCGGTCAGAAATATACCGGTACTGTCAAGTCGATGACCTCTTATGGTGCGTTCGTCGACCTCGGTGGTGTGGACGGTATGATCCACATTTCCGAACTGTCCTGGAAACACATCAAACATCCTTCCGAAGCGGTCAGCATCGGCGACACGGTCGAAGTGTATATCCGCGATCTGGATGTTGAAAAGAAAAAGATCTCGCTCGGCTACCGCCGTGCGGAAGACAATCCGTTCGAGAAGTTCAAAGCCGCGTACAACGTCGGTGACGTCGTGACCGCGAAGATCGTCGGTATGACCACCTTCGGTGCGTTCGCCCAGATCATGGACGGCGTGGACGGCTTGATCCACATCTCTCAGATTGCGGATCGTCGTATCGACAAACCGCAGGATGCGCTTAAAGTCGGTGAAGAAGTACAGGTCAAGATCACCGCAGTGGACTACGATGCAAAACGCATTAGCCTGTCCATTCGCGCTTTGATCGAAAAAGAAGAACCCGTAGAAGAAGCGGCGGAAGAAGTCGCGGAAGAAGCGACCGAAGAACCCGCTGAAGTTGCAGAAGCACCTGTCGAAGAATAATCAAAGAAAGGAAACGGAGTCGCGCATTCCGTTTCCTTTTTTAAAGGAGAATGAGGTATGATTGCATTGGCTTGTGACCACGCGGCAGTGGATATGAAGGAAGAAATCAAAAAATTGCTGGACGAGATGGGGGAAACGTATCACGACTACGGCACCTACACGACCGACAGTTGTGACTACCCCGTGTTCGCCGCACGCGCCGCGAAAGCGGTGGCAGACGGAACCTGTGAAAAAGGTATCGTCATCTGCGGTACGGGTATCGGTATCAGTATCAGTGCCAACAAGGTCAAAGGTGTCCGTTGCGCATTGTGTAGTGAACCGTTGTCCGCACAACTGACCCGTCAACATAACGATGCTAATATGTTGGCAATGGGTGCCCGTGTGATCGGTCCCGAACTTGCCAAAACGATCGTCAAAACCTTTTTGACTACCCCGTTTGACGGTGGACGGCATCAACGTCGTATTGATCTGATCACCGCACTCGAAGAGGGGAAAGAGATCGAGTGATGAACGAACGCGTTGAAAAAGCGGCGCAAGCGTTGCGCCGTAACAATATGGACGTGTATTGCGTGAATTCCAAAGAAGAGGTGCCGCCGTTGGTGCAATCGCTTCTGCACGACGGCGACACGGTTGCAGCAGGTGGGTCGGCGACGCTTGACCAAGCGGGTGTCAACGACTTGTTGCGCTCCGGTCGTTACCGCTTTCTGGATCGTGATGTGCAAGGCTTAACACCGCAACAGATCCGTGAGATCTTTGTCGGTGCGTTTGACGCGGATGCGTATCTGTGTTCGGCAAACGCGGTCACCCTGAACGGCGAGATATACAACGTTGACGGCAACGGCAACCGCGTTGCCGCGTTGTGTTACGGTCCGCGCTCGGTCATTTTGGTGGTCGGTTGCAACAAGTTGGTGGACGATTTAGAGCAAGCGGTCACGCGCGTGAAACGGATCGCCGCGCCGCAGAACGTGGATCGTTTACAAAAAGAAACCTATTGTGCGCAAACGGGTACGTGTATGGGTGTTGAAGGCGATTTCTGTACAGATGGGTGTCGCTGTGACGATCGTATCTGTTGCACCTACGTCACAATGGGATACCAACGCAACGCGGGACGCGTCAAGGTAATACTGGTCGATGAACCGCTCGGTTTTTAAAAATTTTTTAAAGTGGCAAAACCTTGCCTGATTAAGAGTTTTTCGGGTACACATACTATATATTGTGGATAATATAAATTTGTATAAGAAAATGTTTGATTTTTTTAAACAAGTATGTTATACTACAATGGTAGGTGTGTGCCCGTTTTTTGTATGGGCGTAACTCCACTTATATAACGGATCCCTCATAATATGTATAGGGAGTGGAATTTGTGGACAAGTATATCATTTGCGGCGGCAAACGGTTGCAAGGTATTGTCGATATCAGCGGTGCGAAAAACGCTGTTGTAGCGATCTTACCCGCGACGGTTCTGGCAAACGGTGTCTGCCGATTAGAAAATATACCGAACATTGCCGATGTGGCAACGGCTCTTGAAATTTTGGACGCGCTCGGTGCACGGGTTCGTCGTATTGATACACACACGGTTGAGATCGATTCCAGTACCATCGTGACCCAAACCGTACCGCACGATCTGGCGAAAAAGATGCGCGCATCGTATTACTTTATCGGCGCGTTGCTGGGTCGTTTCGGTCGTGCCCGTGTGCCGATGCCGGGCGGATGCAATTTCGGTGTCCGACCGATCGACCAACACTTAAAAGGTTTCACCTGCCTTGGTGCACAGGTCAATCCGATGAAAGACGGTATGATCGATGCCTCCGCCGAAAAGATGAGCGGTAATTCGGTCTATCTGGATATGGCTTCGGTCGGTGCAACGGTCAACATTATGTTGGCGGCGGTGTGCGCCGAAGGTATGACGGTGATCGAAAACGCGGCAAAAGAACCGCATATTGTGGACCTTGCAAACTTCTTGAACTCGATGGGTGCGGACGTGCGCGGCGCGGGTACCGACGTGATCAAGATCCGCGGTGTCGCGCGGTTGTACGGCGCGGATTATACTATCATTCCCGATCAGATCGAGGCGGGAACATATATGGCGGCGGCGGTCGCGACGCACGGGGACATCACCGTGCGCAACGTGATCCCGAAGCACCTTGAATCCATCACCGCAAAATTGCAGGAGATGGGCGCAACGATCGAAGAATACGACGAAGAGATCCGCGTGATCTGCGACGGACCGACGCGTCACTGTAACATTAAAACGATGCCGCATCCCGGTTTCCCCACCGATATGCAACCGCAGATCGCGGTGCTGCTCACGATGGCGGAAGGGACAAGCATTATCAACGAAGGCGTGTGGGAAAACCGTTTCCGTTACGTTGACGAATTGCGACGCATGGGTGCCGAAATTCAGGTAGACGGGAAATTGGCGGTCGTACAAGGCGGGAGCGCGTTGACGGCGGCACCTGTCAGAGCAATGGACCTGCGCGCCGGTGCGGCAATGGTATTGGCGGCGCTCGCGGCAAACGGTGTGAGCGAGATCGAAGATATCCAGTACATCGAACGCGGGTACGAAGACATTGTTGAGAAATTACAGAAATTGGGTGCGGATATTCAACGAGTATCCACCTATGATCCTGTTGCAAAACAAGCATAATTTATTCGGCACACATCTCTCGGTGTGTGCCGTTTTTACGAAAAAAAGGAGATACATATGGCGCGATTTTGTCCGCTGTTCAGCGGCAGCAGCGGTAACTGTTTATATATCGGTACACCCGACAGCGGGATTTTGATCGATGCCGGTGTGAGCGCACGGCGCATCGAACATGCGTTATGCGAACGCGGGATCGATCCGAAAAGTATACGCGGTATTTTCGTTACCCACGAACATAGTGACCATACGGCGGGATTGCGGGTGTTACAAAAACGGTACGGTATGCCGATCTACGCGTCCGACGGAACCATCGAAGGATTATACGCAAGCGGCGCGCTTTGTGCGTCGGCAACCTGTTTGCCGATCGATAGCGCGCAGTTGGATGATTTTGCGGTCAAGGCATTTCGCACCTCACACGACAGCCGCGAAAGCAACGGGTTTTGTGTCGAGGTACGGGACGGTCGACGGATCGGGATCGCCACCGATTTAGGGGTAATGACCGATACCGTTCGCGAGGGATTGCGCGGGTGCGATCTCATACATATCGAATCCAACCACGATGTGCGAATGCTGGAAACGGGTCCCTATCCGTATCCGTTAAAACGTCGTATTCTGTCCGAACGCGGTCACCTGTCCAATGAAAATTGCGCGCGGGAACTGCCCGATCTGTTGCGCGCGGGAACGACTCGTATCGTACTCGGTCATCTCAGTCGGGAAAATAATCTGCCGTCATTGGCTCACGCTACGGCGATCTCGCAGTTGGTACAAGAGGGATTTTCGGAGAACCGCGATTTCGTGTTACAAACGGCGGCACCCGAATGCGGCGACCAACCGATCATCTTTTAATACGGGGTGACAGTATGTTAACGGTAACCATCGCGTGTGTCGGAAAACTGAAAGAAGACTATTGGCGGGCGGCATGCGCGGAATATGCGAAACGTCTGTCGCCGTTTTGTAAACTGGATATCGTTGAGGTGGAGGAACAGCGTTTGCCCGACGACCCTTCCGCCGCACAGATCACGGCGGCATTGGAAGCAGAAGGACATCGGCTGTTATCCCGCATTCCCGCGAGCGCGTCGATCATTGCGTTGTGCATTGAGGGAAAAGGCTTGACATCTGAAGCACTCAGTTCCCAGATCGAGGCATGGAAGGTGGACGGGGTCAGCCATATTGCGTTTGTGATCGGCAGTTCCTGCGGTCTGTCCGATCTGGTCAAACAAAGTGCGCGGTTGCGATTGTCCATGTCAGCAATGACCTTTCCGCATCAATTGGCGCGCGTGATGGTGCTTGAACAGTTGTACCGCAGTGTGCAAATTTCGCAAGGAAGCAAATATCATAAATAATTGTTTTCATCCGTGTTACAGTTTTTTCATATATTTACGATATCATAGAACTAAATTCGGAATAGGAGGAACCAAAGATGAACGTTGCCTATTTCTTAATTCCCAAAAGCGAAGTGGGATGTATACAGGATGATCATACGTTGCGGCAAGGCCTTGAAAAGATCAAGCGCAGTGGGTATACCGCATTGCCGGTGGTGAGCCGTTCCAACCGATACGTTGGCACGGTCAGCGAAGGAGACTTTCTGTGGTACTTGATTCAAGAACAGGGTGAAGAACTTCACCATACACCGATTCAATCGTTGGAAGAGGTGACCGTACGGGACGTATTGCAGATCGACCGCAACCCGCCCGTTCGTATCACCGCAAGCGTAGACGAATTGGTTGAACGCGCGATGAATCAGAATTTCATTCCCGTGATCGACGATCTCGGTTCCTTTATCGGTATTGTTACCCGTAAGGACATCATCCGTCATTTTTCAGGAAAAGAACAGCGCACACGGCGCATCGGATAAAAAGAATCACCCGTTGCGATACCATCCGCAAGAATGGTGCCGCAACGGGTGATTCTTTGTTATCGTTTGGATTTTAACGTGGCGAACAGTTTAACGCTGTGACGTTTGACCCACGAGATCACGTTTCCTTCCCAGTAGGTGAAGAAGACGTTTTGACGGCGGATGGGCAATAACATCCATTTCATATACCGCGAACGAGGTCTGGCGGTCTGTATCGCTTGTCGTGCGCGAGGAGTCGAGATGATCCGTTTGATCTCGGCTTTTTTATCTTTTGTTGACAGGTGACAGGCGGGATTGGTCAGATTTTCCACACAGCCGACCAGCCGTTCGATATACCGACGTGCCAGAAATTCACAGGTGTTTTCGTTGTCGATCTGCCAGTAACGGTACAACTCGATCATCCAACCGTGTTCCTCTTCGCGCTTTTCGTACATATCGGCGCGGTATTTGGCGGTTTCGCTTTCGGTGCGGGCGCGCATAAAATGATAGTACGCATTTTGGAGTAAGGTCACCCGTTCAACGTCCCGTACAACGCTGAGATTAAAGGGGAAATCGTCCCAAAAGGTGTTGGGAAACCGCAGATCGTTTTTGCGGATATAGTCGGCATCGTACAACTTGTTCCACGGTGTGTAGAGTAGGTTACGGTCAAATAAACGGTGCGCGTTTTCCCGAAAATCCTGTTGTGATACAAAGGTTTGAGAGGGGAGAGAAACCGTTTCGGTGATGTAGTCGGTATCGTTAACATACGTATCGATAAAAAACCCCGTCACCACCAACTGTGCGTCGGTCTGTTTGGCGGCGCGTACCATCTCTTCGAGCATCGTCGGCTCTGCCCAATCGTCCGAATCCATAAAATAAAAGTAGGAACCGTTTGCGCGTTCAATGGCATAGTTGCGTGCGGAGGGGGCACCGCCGTTTTCTTTGTGAAACACACGGATGCGGTCGTCTTTGGCGGCATAAGCGTCACAGATCTCGCCGCTTTTATCGGGTGTACCGTCGTCCACGATCAAAAATTCAAAATCCGAAAAGGTCTGATCCAGAATGCTTTCGATGGCTTTCCCGACGAATTTTTCCACGCCGTATACCGGCATAATGACCGATACCGTAACCGCTTGTGCCATAGATCTTCTCCTTAGAATAGGGTGTCCGCAAGCGAGAGCGCCGAAGCGATCACCTTATCCATATCGTAGTATTTATATTCTGCCAACCGACCGCCGAAGAGAGTGTTTGTTTCCCCCTCGGCTAAGGCAGCATATTGTGCGTATAACGCTTGGTTTTTCTCATCGTTGACAGGGTAATACGGTTCCATACCGTTCTCCCATGCCGCCGAATATTCCCGCGAGATCACCGTTTTGGGTTGGGTGCCGAATGCAAAATGTTTATGCTCGATGATGCGGGTGTACGGTGTATCGGCATCGGTAAAGTTCATTACCGCCACGCCTTGATAGTTTTCCTGATCCAATACTTCGGTTTCAAATCGTACACTGCGATATTCCAGTGCGCCGAACCGATACCCGAAATACGCGTCGATGGTGCCGGTATAGATCACCGTATCCGCCATCGCGCGGTAGGTGTCGGGTTGTTCCAAAAAGTCGACACCGGTGCGCACGTCGGCACGTTCCAATAACTTGTCGATCAACGCGTTGTAACCGTTTACGGGGATACCCTGATACCGGTCGTTGAAATAGTTGTTGTCATAGGTGAACCGCACGGGTAAACGCTTGATGATAAACGGCGGCAGTTCGGTGCAGGGGCGACCCCATTGTTTTTGGGTATAGTGTTTGATCAGTTTTTCGTAGATATCGTTGCCGACCAGACGAATGGCTTGTTCTTCGAGATTGCGCGGTTCGTCCACACCGCAGGCGCGTTGTTCGGCGATTTTTTGCTCTGCCTGTTCGGGTGTGGTGACCCCCCACATTTGATAGAAGGTGTTCATATTGAACGGAAGATTATACAGTTCGCCTTTGTAATTGGCAACGGGACAGTTGGTGTAACGGTTGAATTCCGTAAGCGCGTTGACATAGTCCCATACCCGTTGATCGTTGGTATGAAAAATATGTGCGCCGTAACGGTGCACCGTCACGTCTTCGATCGTTTCGCAGTATACGTTACCGCCGACGTGATCGCGCTTTTCAAGTACCAAACACGATTTGCCGTGTTGCGCGGCCTCGTGCGCCATAACGGCGCCGAACAAACCGCTGCCAACGATCAAATAATCATAGTGGTCCATAGTCTCACCCAAAATACAAACTTTTATCGGGGAACTCCGGTTCGCAGGTGGTATGAATGCCCATTTTACGCAAGGTGGATGCATCGCCCGAATGCAGCAGTTGGGTGGAGTGCAGTTCACAACCGCGCAGACGCGGCAACTGTGCGACTGCGGCGGCGGCGGTTTCGTTGGTAGCCGCGCAAATATACAACGCGGTCAGTACGTCGTCCACTTTCAACACACTGCTCTGGCTTTTTAACAGTTCGATCTTTAATTTCAAAACGGGTTCCAGAATCTGCGGACTCATGAGCAATACTTCTTTCGGAATGTCCGCCATTACCTTGATGGCATTGAGTACCGCACCGCTGGACGCGCTCATCAGACGGGTGGCTTTGCCGGTGATGATACGACCGTCGGGTAACTGGATGGCGGCGGCGGGTGCGTTGCTTGCGGCTTTTTTTGCCAGAGCGGGGGCAACTACCGCGCGGTCATCGGATTTTAAATCCATCTGTTGCATCAGCAACCGCAGTTTTTCCACCGTTTCGGCCTTTTCTTTGCCTTGCTTGTAATCGCAAAGGCCCGTATAGTACCGACGAATGATCTCCTGACAACTGGCTTCGCGACACGCTTCATCGTCGATGATCGCGTATCCTGCCATATTGACACCCATATCGGTGGGACTGCAATAGAACCGATTGTTCCCCGTGATACGGGACAGAATGGTGCGGACGATGGGGAAGGCTTCCACGTCGCGGTTATAGTTAACGGTGGTCACACCGTAAGCCTCTAAGTGGTACGGGTCGATCATATTGACGTCCTGTAAGTCGGCGGTAGCCGCTTCGTACGCCAGATTGACCGGATGTTTGAGCGGCAGGTTCCAGATGGGGAAGGTTTCGTATTTGCCGTATCCCGCCAAAACACCGCGCTTGTGTTCGTGGTATACCTGCGACAGACAGGTCGCCAATTTACCGCTTCCGGGACCGGGCGCGGTCACCACGACGAGCGGTTTGGTGGTCACGATATACGGGTTCGATCCGTATCCCTGTTCGCTGACGATGTGGTCGACGTTGGAGGGATACCCTTCAATGGGACGATGAATGTAGTTTTTTACACCGCGCGCGTTCAATTTATGCACAAACAGGTCGGCGGCAACTTGTCCCGTGTATTGGGTGATGACCACACTGTTGACCTCGATGCCGAGCGTTTTGATCTCATCGATCTGGCGGAACAGATCCATTTCATAACTGATGCCGAGATCGGCGCGCATTTTGGTCTTTTCAATGTTGGCGGCACTGATACAGAACACCACTTCCGCCTGATCACGCAATTCACACAATAAACGGATCTTGGCATCGGGTTCGAAGCCGGGCAACACGCGCGCGGCGTGATAGTCGTCAAACAATTTTCCGCCGAATTCCAGATACAACTTACCGTCAAAACGGGAGATACGTTCCAGAATGTGCTCCTTTTGTTTGGACATATATAAAGTATTGTCAAACCCCTTACGCATCATACCACTCCAATCACATTAAACAACAATATATAGCATACCAAAAATCACCTTGCTTTTCAAGTGTTAATTACATTGTTGTCTTTTTTGTCAAATAAAATTTAAAACACAATCGGTTTACCATCATTTTACAAAACATTCATATTTGCATATTGACAGAACGAACGGAGAATGGTAAAGTATAGAAAGGTTAGCACTCGACGCGAAAGAGTGCTAATTGCTGAAACGAGGTGATAAGCAATGGATTTGGGAGAACGAAAACGACGGATCGTCGCCGCGATGGTGGATGCGTATATCCTCACGGGTGAACCGATCGGTTCCAAGGCTATTGCCCAGCGCCTGAACGGTGCGGTATCGTCTGCAACGATACGCAACGATATGGCGGAACTGGCTTCCCTCGGATTCTTGGAACAACCGCATACTTCGGCGGGTCGGTTACCGACTGCAAAAGCGTTTCGGTTGTACGTGGATCACTTGATGTCCTGTCATCCCTTGTCCGGTGAAAGTCGTCAACGCATTGACGAGGTGCTGTCGTCGGCGGCGGGTGACCCCGATCGATTGATGGAACGGGCATCGGATCTGTTGGCGCAAGTGACAGGATATGCCGCGGTCGCCGCCATCAACGAACAACCGCAGACCTGTGTCAAGCGTGTGCAGATCTTGCCGATGGGTGCAAGGTCGGCGGCAATCTTGTTGATGACCGATGCGGGTGGACTGCAAAGTCGCGTTTGTCGGTTGGATGAGGAAGCGGATACGGCGGCATTGTCGCATATCGCGCAGATTCTGGATGAGGAGTTTGCGCAGTTGCCGTTGTCGGATATCACCCCCGTTCGCGTGCAACGGTTGTTGTTACAACTGTTGGACGGTTACGGACTGATGTATGCGCCGTTGTTGACCGCGTTTACCGAACTGGTACAGGAATCGGCACAGGCGGACATTCGGTTGTCTGGTCAACTGAACCTGTTACAACATCCCGATTACCCTGCTGAACACGCACATTCGTTGTTGCGGTTTCTTTCCAGTCGGGAGCAGTTGGCGGGAATGCTTGCCGCGCATCCGGGCGGTCTGTGTGTGCTGATCGGCAGTGAGAGTTCCCGACCGGAACTGAACGGGTCCAGTATCATCGTCACACATTACTCGACCGGCAAAAAACGCGAAGGAACACTCGGTCTGATCGGTCCGTTACGTATGGATTATGCGCATACCATTCCGCGTCTGGAATACGTTGCGCAGACGGTCGGACGGTTGTTGACAGAAATGTTTAACGAAAGATAAGGAGGTCGTTTCCGTGGAGGAAGAAATCAAAAACCTTACAGGGGAACCCGAAACAGAAGTTAAGGAAGAAACGGTGGAACTCACCCCCGAACAACAAGAGATCGCGGCATTGCGCGAACAGTTGGAACAAGAGCACGACCAGTATCAACGCGTCGTGGCGGAATATGCCAACTACAAACGCCGCACCGATCAGGAAAAAGAACAACTCGGCTCGTTTGTGAAAGCGGAAGTGCTGAAATTGTTGTTACCCAGTATCGACAACCTCGAACGTGCGGTAGCATCACCCGACGGCGAGGAATATAAAAAGGGCGTGGACATCGTGATCCGTCAGTTTGAGGAATCGCTGACCGCGATGGGACTGGAAGAGATCCCTGCGCTCGGTCAGGTATTCGATCCCGAGATCCATCACGCGGTCATGCGTGAAGATGCGGACGGTGTCGAGCCCGAAACGGTGACCGAAGTGTACCAGAAAGGGTACCGCATCGGTAACCGCATCCTGCGCCCGTCGATGGTCAAAGTCGCAAATTAAATTAACTTATTATAAATTGGAGGCTAATTATTATGGCAAAAATCATCGGTATCGACCTTGGTACCACCAACTCGTGTGTCGCAGTTATCGAAGGCGGCGAGGCGGTCGTCATTCCTAACGCGGAAGGCGCCCGTACCACCCCGTCGGTCGTAGCGTTCAAAAAAGACGGCGAACGTATCGTCGGCCGTGTAGCAAAACAACAAGCGGTGTCCAACCCCGACCGCACCATTTCGTCCATCAAACGCGATATGGGTTCGGCGACCAAAGTGAACATCGACGACAAAGCGTATACCCCGCAAGAAATTTCGGCGATGATCCTGTCAAAACTCAAACAGGATGCCGAAGCGTATCTGGGTGACAAGGTGACCGAAGCGGTCATCACCGTTCCTGCGTATTTCACCGACGCGCAACGTCAAGCGACCAAAGACGCGGGTAAGATTGCGGGTCTGGAAGTGAAACGTATCATCAACGAACCCACTGCGGCGGCACTCGCGTACGGTATCGACAAAGAGAACGATCAAAAAATTATGGTATACGACCTCGGCGGCGGTACCTTCGACGTGTCCATTATCGAGATGGGCGACGGTGTTCAGGAAGTGTTGGCGACGGCGGGTAACAACCGTCTGGGCGGTGACGACTTCGACCAGAAGATCGTCAACTGGCTGATCAACGGTTTCAAAAACGATACCGGCGTCGATCTGTCGAACGACAAGATGGCGGTACAACGGTTGCGTGAAGCCGCTGAAAAGACCAAGATCGAACTGTCCGGCGGTATGACCAGTAACATCAACCTGCCCTTTATCACGGCGGATGCCACCGGTCCCAAACACCTCGATATGACTCTGACCCGCGCGGAATTCAACCGTTTGACCTCCGATCTGGTGGATGCCACCATGGGTCCGGTCAGACAAGCGTTGTCCGACAGCGGTCTGTCCGCGTCGCAGATCGACAAAGTGTTGTTGGTTGGCGGATCTACCCGTATCCCCGCGGTACAGGAAGCGGTACAGAAATTTATGGGCAAAGAGCCGTTTAAGGGTATCAACCCCGACGAATGTGTCGCGATGGGCGCCGCTTTACAGGCGGGCGTATTGGGCGGCGAAGTGAAAGGCTTGTTGTTGCTCGACGTTACCCCGTTGTCCCTCGGTGTTGAAACGATGGGCGGCGTGATGACCCGCGTGATTGAGCGCAACACCACCATTCCGACCAAGAAATCGCAGATCTTCTCGACCGCGACCGATAACCAACCCTCGGTGGAAGTGCACGTGTTGCAGGGCGAACGCGAATTTGCGCGCGATAACAAAACACTCGGTATGTTCCATCTGGACGGTATTGCACCCGCACGTCGCGGTGTGCCGCAGATCGAAGTGACCTTTGACATCGATGCCAACGGTATCGTGAACGTCAGTGCGAAGGATCTTGGCACCGGCAAAGAGCAGCACATCACCATCACGTCTAACACCAATATGTCCAAAGAAGACGTGGAAAAAGCGGTTCAAGAGGCCGAGCAATATGCCGAAGAAGACAAGAAGAAGAGAGAAGCGGTGGATTTGCGCAACGGTGCCGACCAAGCGGTGTACCAGTGTGAGAAGACCATCGAAGAACTCGGTGATAAATTGGAAGAAGCCGACAAGACCGAATTGCAGGCCAAGATCGACGCGGTGAAAGAAGCGCTCAAAGGCGAAGATACCGAACCGATCAAAGCGGCGCAGGAAGAACTGATGAAAGCGTTCTACGCGGTATCGGAAAAGATCTACAAAGCAAACGCGCCCGAACAAGGCGCACCGACCGACGGCGCAACACCGCCTCCGGAAGGTGACGGCTACTACAACGGCGAAGTGCATTAATTATCCTAATAACGGGGGACGACGAAAGTTCGTCCCCACGTTAGTGTTGTGACAGGTTCAAGTCCTGTCACACTATGGAGGGGCATAAATGGCAGAACAAAAACGCGATTATTACGAGGTGTTAGGTGTTACCAAAGGCGCCTCGGATGACGACATCAAAAAAGCATATCGTCGTATGGCGAAACAGTACCACCCCGACCTGCATCCCGGTGACAAAGAGGCGGAAGCGCACTTTAAAGAGGTCGGCGAAGCGTACGAGGTACTTTCCGATCCGCAGAAGAAAGCACGGTACGACCAATACGGTCATGCGGGTGTCGACCCCAACTTCGGCGCCGGTGCCGGCGGCGGATGGGGCGGCGGATGGGGTGCCGGCGACATCGATCTCGGGGACATCTTTTCCTCCTTTTTCGGTGGCGGCGGTCGCGCCAATCCCAACGCACCGCGTCAAGGCAGTGACGTGTCCGCATCGGTGATCCTGTCGTTTGAAGAAGCGGCAAAAGGATGCCGTAAACAGGTGGATATCCGCGTGGTCAAATCGTGTACCGACTGTAACGGAAGCGGTGCCGAAAAAGGCACCTCCGCGACCACCTGCCCCGTTTGCCGCGGGACGGGTAAGGAAACGCGCGGACAACGGACACCGTTCGGTGTCATACAGACGCAGACCGTCTGTTCTCGTTGCGGCGGTAAGGGCGAGATCATCGAAAAGCCGTGTCACACCTGTAACGGTGCAGGACAGGTACGCGTTGCCGAAACGGTGGGGGTCAACATTCCTGCCGGTATTGACGACGGTCAGATCCTGACCGTTCGCGGCAAGGGTAACGCGGGACAGAACGGCGGTCCGTTCGGGGATCTGGAAGTGCACGTATCGGTGCGTCCGCATCCGTTGTTCGAGCGTGAGGGATACGATCTTTTGTGCGAGTTACCGCTTACCTTTTCGCAGTTGGCACTCGGTGCGGAGATCCAGATCCCGACGCTGGAAGGAAAAATGCCGTATACCATCAAAGACGGTACGCAACCCGACGATATCATTCGTATCAAAGGGAAGGGCATCCCGTACGTGAACGGACGGGGTAAAGGCGATCTCATCGCCCGTATTACGGTGGAAGTGCCGAAGAATCTGAACAGTAAACAGAAAGAACTGCTCAGACAGTTTGAAGAATCGATGGGTGAGCGCAATTATCAAAAGCGCGAATCGTTTTTTCAGAAATTAAAGGATATGTTTAACTGAATAAAGCGGAGAGGAACAGGTCGTTTCCTCTCCGCTTTGTAAATAGTTTTTGACAATTCGCAGTTGCGTCTTGTATTTTTTAGAATAATTTGGTATGCTAATGATAAAGGGTGCGAAAGGAGGACGATATATGAAATCCAAAAAAGCACTCGGACAATGGTTATCCCTGTTTTTATTGGGGTTTTCGTTGATCGTCATCTATAAAATGTTCGACAGTTTGTCGGCGATCGGCAACGGTATCGGTAAACTGTTTGCGATACTGACACCGTTTGTGATCGGGTTTGTGATCGCGTTTTTATTGCATGCGCCTGTCAACGCGTTGGATCAATGGTTTTTAAAACGCAAGGCAAAGTTCTGGAAAAAAGCCGCGCGTCCGTTATCGGTCACCATCGTATACCTGTTGGCATTCGGTGTTTTGGCATTGATCATTTATCTCGCGATCCCCATTTTGGTTCGCGCGTTGGTCGATTTTGTCAACACGGTACCGACCTATTACAAAAACGTGACCGGTTTTCTTGCCGAATACACCAAGCCGGGCGGTCTGCTTGCCAATTTTGATATTCAACAAAAGGTACAGGAACTGTATCAATGGGTGCAAAATCAATTAACGGTGGATCGCATCCTCTCTTACGTGCAGAGCGTGGTCAGTATCACCTCGTCCATCGTCGACGTGTTGTTGGCACTGGTTATTTCGGTGTATATGCTGCTCGGACGGGAATCGCTGTTTTCTGCCGTGCGTGCGGTCAGCGGAATCTTTATGAAGAGCCGCACCATCGATTTTATCGCGTCCTACCTGCATAAGACTGCCAAGATCTTTTACAGTTATGCCAGAAGCCAGTTGCTGGACGCGTTGGTGGTCAGTGTACTGGCAACCATCGGTTTCTTGCTGGCGAGAATGCCCAACCCCGTCGCGCTCGGTATTATGCTGGGGCTTATGAACGTCATTCCGTATTTCGGCGCCATCATCGGCGGTGTCCTTGCGGTACTGATCGCCTTGCTCAGCGGTAACCTCTACGGTGCGTTGTTTATCGGTATTTATATCCTCGTTATGCAACAGATCGACGCGAACATCATTCAACCCCGTATCGTTGGTCAGACGGTCGGATTAAAAGCGATCTACGTCCTGCTCGGCATCACCGTTTGCGGCGGACTGGTCGGTTTCTGGGGCATCCTGCTCGGCGCACCGGTAATGGCGGTCGTACAGATGTTAGTGACCGACTATATTGCCGCCACCAAGCAAAAGGCATCCAACCAATGGAACGTTCCCGCCGACGACGAAAGTTAACAAAAAAACACACCGTGAAGTTCACGGTGTGTTTTTTGTTGTGAAGAAGTTAAGCCATAACGGGGTCGTTTTCCAGTTGCTTGTTGATTTCGAGCAGACTGTCGTAGAATTGCGTACGGGCGGCGGTCATATAGGGGGTGACCCACAGCGCACCGACACCGAAACACAGAGAACCGACGAAGAGCCAACCGATGAAACTGAGATCTTGTACGAACAGTTCCATTTTATGACCGTACATCATCCGTTGGCTTTCGGACAGGCACATTCTCCAATCGTATTCAGGATGATCGTTTTTGATGTAGAACGCCATCGAATAGGCATAGCCTTTGACACAACCGGGAATGACGAACAAAATGCTCCATAATGCAACGAAGAGCGATTGCATGATACCGAGTACCAAGTTGCCCTTAAAATCTTCGGTAAAGCCTTTGAACATATCGCCGATCTCCATCTTTTCACCGTCGCGCGTTTGTTTCAGGAAACAATACGCGACACCGAAGGAAAGCGGTCCCGCAACGACCAACGACAAAATGGTACCGATTCCGGTAATGGTGTTGCAAACACCGCTGATAGCACTTGAGATCAGGCACACCAGCAACGCAAACAACCATTTCTCACCGAAAATGTGATTGCCGAGTTGGGCTTTGGCTCTGGCTTTGATTTCTTTTCTTGACATAAACGATTCCTCCTCATATTGGGTTAATACCAGTATATCGCAAGAAAAGTGGGATTGTCAATGTATAACCGTCGCGCTCGGCTACAAAAAAACGACTGTATTTTTGACTTTTTTCACAAATAACCGTCGATTCGAGTTGACAGTGTTCACCGTACGGTGATATGCTTAATACATATGAATGAGAGGGGAGGAAACCCAATGCGTTTTGTAAGATCGTTGTGTTGTTTGTTGGCATTGCTACTTGGCATGGGAACCGCGATCGGCGGCGCGTATTGGCTTACCCCCGCACCCGAGGCGCAACCTTCCGAATACCCGTCGTGGATCGAAGACGCGATCATTCCGATGAGCGGTCTTTCACGACGGGGGATCGCGCTGGATCCGGTCAAGGATATCGTGATACACTACGTCGGCAATCCCAACACGTCGGCGCGTGCCAATCGGGATTGGTACGAGAACCCGCTTTCCTCGGTCAGTTCGCATTTTATTGTCGGATTAGAGGGAGAAGTGTTGCTCTGCGTACCGCTCGACGAGGTGTCCTCCGCGAGTAACTGGCGCAACCACGATACCATTTCGATCGAAGTGTGTCATCCCGATGACAGCGGTGTTTTTAACGATACGACGTATGCTTCACTCGTCAAACTGACGGCATGGCTGTTACAGGAAACGGGATTGAGCGCGGAGAACATCATCCGTCACCACGACGTTACCGGCAAGGAATGTCCGCGTTGGTTCGTGCGGGACCCCGCCGCGTGGGAACAGTTTAAAAACGACGTAAAAAACTTTGAAAAACCTCTTGACAATTGAAAAACACAGTGATAGAATGTATCGTAAATTCATAAGTAAATGCGATGAAGGAACTATTTTTTGTTCACCATTCTTTTCAGAGAGTTATCGGTTGGTGCGAGATAACAGGAACGAACAAAAAAGTCTCATTCCCGAGCAGAGCCGCTGAACAAACAGTAGGTGGCTACGGCGTGCCCCGTTACCAAGGCAAGAAACTTGTTAGAGTTTTACAGAGTGACCGTCCGTAAGGGCGGTAATCAGGGTGGTACCGCGACGTATTGTTTATGTTCGTCCCTGAGGTCGATAAAAAACGGCCTCAGGGACGTTTTAATTTTGAAAGGATGATCGCAATGAAACACATCACCGTTATGGACGCGACCTTGTGTCGCAAAGGCAACACCTTCGGCTTCAAAGAACGCATCGAGATCGCGCGTTTGCTGGAACGATTGTGTGTGGATGTTATTGAATTGCCTGAAATCACCGATAGCAAAAGCGATAGTTTATTTGTTCGGACGGTCTCCTCGTTCGTAAAAAACAGCGTCCTGTCGGTTGCGGCAGGCAGTACGATTGCCAGCGTGACCGATGCACTCGCGGCATTGGCAAATACGGCAAAACCGCGTGTTCGCATCGAATTGCCCGTATCGCCCGTCGGTATGGAATATCGTTGCCATAAAAAACCCGCCAAGATGATCGAATGGATCACCGAATGTGTGACCACGGCAAAAGCGCAATGCGCCGACGTGGAATTCTGTGCGGTGGATGCCACCCGTGCGGAAGGGGATTTCCTGAAACAGGCGATCGCGGCGGCGGTAGCGGCAGGCGCGACGGCGGTAACCGTGTGCGATGACGCTGCCGAATGGATGCCGGACGATTTTGCCGCGTTTGTTGATGAGATCGCGAAGACGGTGGACGTGCCGATCGCGGTCTCCTGCGACAACAAAAACGGTATGGCATGTGCGCAGTCGATGTTGGCGGTGCGCAAAGGTGCTGCCGGTATCAAAACGGCGATCGGCGGTGCGGTCGCGTCGCTTGAAACGGTTGCCGAAGTTCTCAAAAACTGCGGTAACGGATACGCGATCCAATCGAATATTCGACAGACCGAAGTACATCGCATCGCCAAACAGATCGGGTGGATCTCGGATAAAACGCAAGCCGCCCGTACGGCGGTGGCAGCCTCGACGGTGGATGAACAAAGCGTTCGTCTGGATACCAATGACAGTCAAGCCGACGTGATCGCCGCGGTGGCAAAACTCGGCTACGACCTCTCCGAAGAGGATCAAGCGCGCGTGTACGAAGAATTTTTACGCGTTGCCGAAAAGAAAACGGTCGGCGCCAAAGAACTGGAAGCGGTGGTAGCCAGTACCGCGTTACAAGTCCCCGCTACCTATAAATTAGTCAACTACGTCGTCAACAGCGGTAACGTCATTTCCGCCAGTGCGCAACTGACCTTGGAGCGTGACGGAAAAGCCCTGCAAGGGGTCTGCTTGGGCGACGGTCCGATCAACGCGGCATTCCGCGCCATCGATCAACTGACCGGTTGTCATTACGAACTGGACGATTTCCAGATCCAGTCGGTCACCGAAGGTACTGAAGCGATGGGTTCTGCGCTGGTGAAACTGCGCGCAGGCGGGAAGTTGTACGCGGGTAACGGTATCTCCACCGATATCATTGGCGCCAGTATCCGTGCGTACTTGAACGCCGTCAACAAGATCGTCTATGAGGAGGCGTAACGATGAAATACTCTTTTTCGACCAAAGGTTGGCATAACAATACCTTTGAAGAATTTTGTGATATCGCACAGGAACTGCATTTCGAGGGTATCGAACTGCACAACATCAACAACCGTTTGTTCAGTGATAAGGACGGCGCATTTTACGACTATGCCGCTGCGGCGACCCTGCGCCGCTTGTACGAACGTAAACTGACCATTCCTTGTATCGACGCGATCGGCGATATCGCCGACGGTGCAAGTGCCGAAACCACCGAAACGGAGATCCGCCGTTGTTTCGAAATTGCGAAGAACTTACACATTCCGTCGGTACGTGTCCGCGCCGAATCCGCCGCGGATACCGAAAAAGCCATTCAAAATGCTACTGCGTTGATCGCGCGGGTGTTACCGTGCGCACAAGATAACAACGTGTCGTTGCTCATTGAAACCAACGGTCTGTTTGCGAATACCGCCGCACTGCGCGAAATGCTGGACGGTTTTGCCAGCGACCACGTAGCGGCATTGTGGAACCTGTCTGCCGCCTATTTCGGCGGCGGCGAACAACCCGAAGACGTCATCAAAAACCTCGGTGCATACGTGCGCCACGTGCATTTCACCGACGCTCGTCTGACCAACGGAAAAGTGGAATATTGCTTGGCGGGTGAGGGCGAACTGCCGCTCAAAGAAATGATGCTCGCGCTGCGTTCGGTCAACTACGACGGCTATCTGTCGCTCGTATGGGACCCCTCCTGGTGTGAAGAATTGGACGATATGGAGATCATCTTCTCTCAGTTCGTCAACTATATGAAACAGTTCGGCGATCCGTCGGTCAATGAAAAGACTCTCTACTACAATCGCGCCCATACGGGTAAGTTTGTATGGAAGAAAGACCTGCTGATCGACGCGACTTTTTCGGATGTGCTTGATCGTATGGTGGAGGAATTCCCCGACCAGTACGCGTTCAAATACACCACCCTCGACTATACTCGCACCTATGCGCAGTTTCGTGATGACGTGGATACCTTCGCACGTTCGTTGATCGCGCTGGGTGTCAAAGCTGGTACCCACGTGGCGGTATGGGCGTCCAACGTGCCGCAATGGTATATCGCGTTCTGGGCAACGGTGAAATTGGGTGCCGTTCTGGTTACCGTCAATACCGCGTACAAGATCCACGAAGCGGAATACCTGTTCCGTCAATCGGATACCCATACGCTCATTATGACCGAGGGTGCCAAAGACTGTCATTACGGTCAGATCGTGGCGGAACTGTGCCCCGAACTGGAAACCGTCAAATCGGGTGAACAACTGCACGCGCGTCGTTTGCCGTTCTTGCGCAACGTCATTACCGTCGGCTTTAAACAAAAGGGTTGTATGACGTGGGAAGACGCGGTGGAACGTTCGCAACAGGTGCCGGTAGAAGAAGTCTACCGTATGGCGGCGGCGGTCAACAAGGACGACGTGTGCAATATGCAATACACGTCGGGTACGACCGGCTTCCCCAAAGGTGTTATGCTGACCCATCACAACATTGTCAATAACGGTAAATGTATCGGCGACCGTATGGATCTGTCTACCGCCGACCGTATGATGATTCAGGTGCCGATGTTCCACTGTTTCGGTATGGTGCTTGCGATGACCGCGTCGATGACCCACGGTGCGACCTTGTTACCGCTTCCGTATTTCTCTCCGAAACCGGCACTTTCCTGTATTCACAACGAACACATCACCGCGTTCCACGGTGTGCCGACCATGTTCATCGCGTTGCTGGAACATCCCGATTTCGAAAAGACGGATTTCTCGTATATGCGTACCGGTATTATGGCGGGCAGTCCCTGCCCGATCTCCACGATGCAGGACGTTGTCGATAAGATGAATATGAGAGAGATCACCATCGTGTACGGACAGACCGAAGCGTCGCCCGGTTGCACGATGAGTTCCACCGACGACCCGCTGGAAGTGCGCGTTGCCACCGTCGGCAGAGCGTTGCCGGAAATCGAATGTAAGATCGTCAACCCCGAAACGGGCGAGGATTGTCCCGACGAGGTGACGGGCGAATTCGTGGCGCGCGGTTATAACATTATGAAAGGCTACTACAAGATGCCCAAAGCGACTGCCGCCGCTATTGATAAAGACGGTTGGTTGCATACGGGTGACTTAGCGTGTCGTACTCCCGAAGGCAACTACCGCATTACAGGCCGCTTAAAGGATATGATCATCCGCGGCGGTGAGAACATCTACCCGAAAGAGATCGAAGAATTTATCTACACCCATCCGAAGGTGAGTGACGTACAGGTCATCGGTGTACCCGACGAGCAGTACGGTGAAGAAATTATGGCATGTATCATCTTAAAAGCAGGTGAAACGATGACCGCCGACGAGATGAAAGCGTATATTGCCGCCAATATGGCGCGCCATAAAGTGCCGCGCTACATTGATTTCGTTACCTCGTTCCCGATGAACGCGGCAGGTAAGATACTCAAATACAAGATGCGCGAAGAAGCGGTCGAAAAACTCGGGTTGCAAAAGGCAAACAGTGTGGTGACGGCATAATGATTCAAAACACTTACCGCGTCATCGATTCGCACTGCCACATCTATCCCGAAAAGATCGCCGAACGCGCGTCAATGAGTACCAGCAACTTCTACGGGATCCCGTCTGGTGCAAACGGCACCGTCGCGACCTTGTTGCAGGACGGATTGGCGACGGGGATCGACCATTTTATCGTGCAGTCGGTTGCGACCACCCCGAAACAGGTTAAAAGTATCAACGAATTCATCGCACAGTCGGTGGAAGAGGGGAACGGTCTGTTTACGGGACTGGGTACCCTGCACCCCGACAGCGACGATTTAGCGGCGGATGTCCGCCATTTGCAGGAATTGGGACTGAAAGGTGTGAAACTGCATCCCGATATCCAGCAGTTCAAGATCGACGACCACCGTTGTTTAAAGATCTACGAACTGTGTGAGCGGGACGGGTTACCCATCCTGATGCACACGGGGGATAATCGATACGATATGTCCAATCCCAACCGTTTGTTGCCCATCTTGCAGATCTATTCGTCGCTGACCATCATCGGTGCGCACCTCGGCGGTTACTCGTTGTGGGAGGAAGCGTCCGACCGCTTGGCGGGAACACCCAATCTATACGTGGATTGTTCTTCCAGTTTGCCGTTCCTGACCCCTGAACGCGCGAAGAATATCATCTACCAATACGGTGTTGAACGTGTGTTGTTCGGTACCGATTATCCGCTGTTTTTACCGTCACAGACGGTGCCGCTGTTTATGGCACTCGGTTTGAGTGAAGAGGAAAACCGCAAGATCTTGTACGACAATGCCGCAAAATTATACGGCATACACCCGTAATAAAAAAGCCGTCGAGCAATAGCGTGATGTCCTTAGCGGAGCTTTACAGAAGGTTGCATTTTTTGCAACCTTCTGTCTTTTTGTTGAAAATATGCATATCGTATGGTATAATTAGTTACAAGATTTTGAGCAGAGGAGGATTGCGGTGCTTACTTGTGTGGAAATTTGTGCTGGTGCGGGTGGTCAGGCAATAGGTTTGGATTTAGCCGGTTTTGAACACATAGCATTAGTTGAATACGAACCTGAATACTGCGACGTTCTTAAGTCTAACAAACCGGACTGGAATGTCATTTGTGCAGATGTTCACGATTTTGACGGCACCTCTTACAAGAATGTCGATTTATTTGCCGGCGGAGTTCCTTGTCCTCCTTTTTCTGTCGCATCAAAGCAATTGGGGAAAGATGATGACAGAGATTTATTCCCAGAGGCGATACGGCTAATCAAGGAAATGATGCCAAAGGCGGTAATGCTTGAGAATGTGCGAGGGTTCTTAGATTCAAAGTTTTCTGAATATCGAGAACAAATACTTACTGAGATTAAGGATTTAGGTTATAATGTTCAAATAAAGCTTCTAAACGCAAGTGATTATGGCGTTCCGCAGTTGCGTCCTCGTGTAATTATTGTTGGCATAAGAAATGATATACCAAACGCTTTCACTTATCCCCAAGCACAGAATGATGATGCACCAACTGTTGGTGAAACATTAAAAAATTTAATGGGAGCAAACGGATGGAAACAACTTGATGAATGGGTTTCCAAAGCGAACAAAATTGCTCCTACCATTGTGGGAGGTAGTAAAAAACACGGTGGACCCGATCTTGGTCCTGTTAGATCAAGAAAGGCGTGGG
>CAYSPZ010000024.1:0-22739 GCA_964433065.1 uncultured Eubacteriales bacterium
GCGTATTTCGTGGAACTCGACCGTGATTTCCAGAACCACGTGATCGCGAGACAGGAGTATAGTTTGTGATCGGAACGGTTTTTGATATCAAGGAATTCGGCATACACGACGGGCCCGGATTGCGTACGACGGTATTCCTAAAAGGGTGTCCGCTCAGGTGTAAGTGGTGTCACAATCCCGAAGGATTGTCGCCGCATCCGCAGTTGTCGGTACGCGAACACGCGTGTACGCATTGCGGGTTGTGCAAACGCGGGTGTTCTCATCCCGATTGCCAAGCGTTCGGGCGGTGTTTGCACATCTGTCCGCAGAACCTTGTGACGGTGATCGGCGAACGGTTATCGTCCGAGCAGTTGGCTGAGCGGATCCTGCGTAACCGCGATCTGTTCGGTGAACAGGGAGGGGTGACCTTTTCGGGCGGCGAACCGCTTTTGCAGGGTGAGTTTGTGATCGAGACCTGTCGGTATCTTTCGGGTATCCACAAGGCGATCGAGACGAGCGGGTATGCGGACGAAGACCTGTTCCGCCGCGTGATCGAGCAGATGGATCTTGTCTACTTTGACGTGAAGTTGGCGGACGACGAGGAGCATCGCCGATATACGGGGGTATCCAACAAAAAGATCAAGCGCAACTTTGAGATCCTCAAAGAGAGCGGGAGGCGGTGTGTGATCCGTACGCCGCTGATCCCGAACATCACCGATACGGCGCACAATATGGACGCGATCCGTGCGATGGTGGACGGAATGAACCACGAATGGTTGCCGTACAACGAGATGGCGGGAGCCAAATACGACCTGCTCGGTATGACCTATCCAATGGATGAATTGAAATAATCGGATGCACCGTTTTGTTTCGGCAAAACGGTGCAATTTTTTGCAATTTTCTTTTTATAAATTAGGGAAAAAGTATAGACAAATGAGGACGTTTATGCTACGATGAACCCAAAATACGGGGTCATCCCCCAAAAGAGATGAGGGATATCATGAGCACAGCCAACACAGGTCACAAGGCACCGTCGGGTGTCAACACGGCACCGTGGTTGCGTCCGGTCACCGGCATTTTTGACAAAGAAGCGGATGCGATGCGCAAAAAGATTTTGGAAGCGCCCGATTGCGTCGAAGTCGACTGTGATAAATGGTACGTGTCGGAGTTTAACGGCGACGATAATAACGACGGTCGTTCTCCCGAAACCGCATGGAAGACGTTACAAGCGGTCATCGACCACTTTGATACGTTCCAAAAAGGCGATGCGGTGTTGTTTGAGCGCGGCGGCGTATATCGCGGTCATTTTCTGACAAAACCGTATACGTATTACGGTGCGTACGGTACGGGTGACAAGCCGTGTCTGTACGGATCCCCCTTTAACTTGGCGAAAGTGCAGTGGGAAAAGACCGATATGCCCAACGTGTGGCGGTACGGCGGGTATACCCGCGACGTCGGTCATATGGTGTTCGATTACGGTAAAGCGGTTGGCGTCAAGAAGATGTACAAGAAGGACGACGTCCGTCAGAATTTCGATTTCTATTATGAAGACGGATACGTGTATCTGTATATGGACAAGGGCGATCCCGCGACGCTGTATGAGAGTATCGAAGCGGGTGAGAAGTATTCGGTGGTGGATCTGCCGTCGGGTACTGAAGGACACGTGACCATTGATAACCTGTGTATCAAGCACGCAGGTGCGCACGGTCTGTCGGGCGCGGATCTCAAAAACTGTACCATCAAGAACTGCGAGATCGGTTGGATCGGCGGGTCGATCCTGAGCAAATATTGCCGTTACGGTAACGGTATCGAGTACTGGGCGGCGTGCGATAATATGCTGGTCGAAAATTGTTGGATCTATCAGTGTTACGACACGGGTTGGACGTTCCAGACCAGCACGGGCGGTGCGGAACGCAACATTAAATTCAACAACAACCTGGTGGAGTATTGCTGGTATTCGACCGAGATGTGGAACCATCACGGCGACGACAACACCATTGAAAACGTTCAGATGGACGGCAACATTATGCGGTTTGCGGGTTACGGTTGGGGTGACCAACGGTACGATCCCGTTAACTCTTCCCACATCTTTACGGGTGCGAAACAAGCGAAGAATTTCACCGTGACCAACAACATTTTCGAGGGCGGTATCCAATCCCTCGCGTTTGCGTACGGTGTGGAGTTTGATTCCAACACCTACGTGCAGCACTATAACCTCAATTACCGTTCGCTCGGTATCGATCGCGAAGGGAAACAGTTGGCATTTGACGAGAATGCCGAGCAAACCATTCGCGAAAAATGGGGCGATCAGAATCCGACGGTCATTTATGCAGAAATTTAAGGAGTGTGTGAATAATGAGTCATAACGATAAAGCGCCGATCGGCGTCAATACTTCTCAATGGTTGTATCCTGTTTACGGTGTTTTCGACAAAGAAGCGGATGCAATGCGCAAAAAGATTATGGAAGCGCCCGACACGTTGACGGTCAGCGGAAAAACGTGGTACGTTTCGGAGCAAAACGGTAACGATGACAACGATGGCAGTTCGCCGCAAAAGGCTATCAAAACCATCGATGGAATGAACGCCCGTCGCGAACAGTTTGAGGTTGGCGATGCGGTGCTCTTCGAGCGCGGCGGTGTGTATCGCGGGTACTTTATGGCGAGAGATGGTGTGTCGTACGGCGCCTACGGTACGGGCGAGAAACCTTGTCTTTATGGTTCTCGCCGCAACCTGGCAAAGGTTGAATGGAAAAAGACCGAGATGGAAAACATCTGGAAGTGCGAAGGCGGTACGTCGGACATCGGCAACTTGATTTTCGAGCACGGCAAACACATCGGTGTGAAAAAACTGGTTGAACTGAAAAGTGTGCGCCGTAATTTCGATTTTTACTATGAAGACGGGGATCTCTACCTTTACTTTGACAAGGGCAATCCCGCCGACCATTTTCAGAGTATCGAAGGCGGGGAAAAGTCCTGCGTTATTCAATTGCCGTACAAAGGGCAACACAACACCGTTATTGAGAATGTAACCGTGAAGTATGCCGGGGCGCACGGTATCGGCGCCGATCAAACGAAAAACTGCACCATCCGCAACTGTGAGATCGGTTGGATCGGCGGTTCTAAGCAAGGAAAAACGGTGCGTTACGGCAACGGTATCGAATTCTGGGCCGCTTGCGACAATATGTTGGTCGAGAATTGTTGGATCTACCAGTGCTATGACACCGGCTTTACGTTCCAGACCAGTGCTGGAGGCGGCGCAGAACTCAACATCACCTTCCGCAACAACTTAGTGGAATGCTGCTGGTATTCCACCGAAATGTGGAACTGTGGTAAAGAGGGAACGGATAACCGTATCGAAAACATCTTGCTCGAAGGCAATCTTATGCGCTTTGCGGGATATGGTTGGGGTGCTCAGCGGTACGATCCGGTAAACGCTTCTCATATGTTCAATATGAGCCGTCAAGCGAAAAACTTTGTGGTAAAAAACAACATTTTTGAGGGTAGCGTGCAATCGTTATTGTATCCGGACGGTGCAGAGTTTGATGGTAACACCTACGTGCAACATTGCAACACCAACTATCGGTCGCTGGGTATTGACCGCGAAGGGAAAACGATGGCGTTTAACGAGAATGCCGAACAACAGATCCGCGAGAAGTGGGGCGATCAGAACCCCACCGTCATCTACGCGGAGATCTAAAAGAGGAGTTGTGAACGATGAACCGAAATGACAGAGCACCGAGCGGCGTTAATACCTCCCAGTGGCAATATCCCATCCGCGGTGTGTTTGACAAAGAAGCGGACGCAATGCGTGAGAAGATCTGGAATTCGCCCGATGCGCTGGAAGTGAAGGGCAATAAATGGTACGTGTCCGAGAGTGGTAACGACGCAAACGACGGACGTTCTCCCGAAACGGCGTGGGCGACCATCGACGGGATGAAGAAACACGAAGATGAACTCGGTGTCGGTGACGCGGTGTTGTTTGAGCGCGGCGGTGTGTATCGCGGTCGTTTTATGGCGAAGCCGAACGTATCGTACGGCGCGTACGGTACAGGTGATAAACCGTGCATTTACGGTTCTCCGTACAACTTGGCGACGGTCGAGTGGGAAAAGACTGACCGCGAAAACGTGTGGAAATACGGCGGATACGACAGCGACGTTGGTATCGTGATCTTTGAGCACGGTAAGTTGCTCGGCAGGAAGAAGTGCTTCAGCGTCGATGATTTGCGCTTGGATTATGATTTCTACTATGACAAAGAGACGGGTACGTTATATATGTATCGCGAGGGCGTGAGCCCTGCCGAAGGATTTACCAGCATTGAAGCGGGTCAACAACGGACATTGTTGGATCTGCCGTGCGGTGTGGACGGTCACGTGGTGGTGGACAACTTGTGCCTCAAATACACGGGCGGCCACGCGGTCGGCGGTGCGGATATACGGCACTGTAAGGTTCAGAACTGCGAGATCGGTTGGATCGGCGGTTCGATGCTCGGTAACAGCGGTGCGCGTTACGGCAACGGTATTGAGAACTGGGGTCCGTGCAACGGCCTGGACATCCAAAATTGCTGGATCTATCAGTGCTACGACACGGGCTTTACCTTCCAAGGTACCGGCGACGGTCCCGAACAAAACATTGTCTTCTCCCACAATCTGGTCGAATATTGTTGGTACTCCACCGAAATGTGGAACAACGGTCCGCAGGGTGGCATTGAGAACGTGACGATGGACGGTAATATGCTCCGTTTTGCCGGTTACGGTTGGGGTAAAGAGCGGTACGATCCCGTCAACGCATCGCATATGTTTAATATGGCGAAACAGGCTAAGAACTTTGTGGTAACGAATACCATCTTTGAAGGCAGTGCCCAATCGTTGTTCCTTCCCTCTGCTACGGTGTTTGACGGTAACACCTACGTGCAACACCGCAATGTGAACTATCCGTCGCTTGGTACGGATCGCGAAGGTAACCGCCTTGCATTTGACGTGAACGCGGAAGCCAACATTCGCGAAAAGATCGGTGACAAAAACGCCACGGTCATTTATGCGGAAGTATAAAAACATAATACAAAACAAAACAGGCCGAACTCGTTTGAGTTCGGTCTGTTTTTTCGACAAAAACAATTGGTCAAAATTGCCAATTGATACGATTTGTTCATCTTTCCATCAATATGCACGGAAGAGGGGCGGTCGGATTGGTGTTTTTGATCAAAAAAAGTCCAAAATGTCAACGAAAACTCTTGATTTTTTGTTAAAAAAGTGTATAATCAATACTGAATGATTTTGGAGTAGTGGGTAACTCTTGTTCAATGTGACCAAAAGCCACAACGAACAGGTCAAAAAACGGGTTATCGGCTGCTCGTGAAACAGGAGGAAAGCGTCCATGAAGGTAAAACGGATATTTTTGCTCGCATTGGTTCTCGCGCTGTTATGCTCGCAGACGGGAATCGTGTTGGCAGAAGGTCAACAACCGCCGGCGGTGACCGACGTCGAAGATACGCAGACGTCGACCGATGCTCAACCTGAGGGTGACATCGACACCGATGCCGAGATCGTGGTTTCGGATGACAATTACATTGCATACGAAGGCAAAAACGACGGTCTGGCACAGGCGACAGATGAGGTGCTCTTGCAAGGGGAGGAAACGACCGTTAAAGCAGGGGATACCTTGGAATACACGGTGGAGGTACCTGCCGACGGGTTATATGAACTGACGGTTGATTTCGTCGGTCGTGTTACCGCGAACACGGTGGTATCGTTACAGATCGACGGTGTGGTTCCGTTTGCCGAAGCGCAACGGTTGCAGTTCCCCAACGGTTTTATTAATAAAGAGGGGTCCATTCCGGATGCAATGGGTAACGAATCCGCTCCCGAACAGATCCTTGATCCCGACACGGTGTCCCGTGCGGCGCGCGACTATACCGGTATTTCGACCAAACCGTACCGTTTCGCGTTGACTGCCGGTACCCATACCGTCGCGATGAAGGTCACGCAGGGTGAGATCCTTCTGCAAAAAGCCGCTTTCACGGCGCCCGAAGTTGCGCCGACGTATGCGGAAGTGATGGGTGGCAAAACGCCCACCTTCAACGGAAAACCGATCGTGTTGGAAGGTGAAGCGGCGGTCAAGAAAAATTCCCGTGCGCTGATCCCGCTTTCCAACGGCAGTAGCACCTCGGTGCATCCTGCCGATCCGGTGAAGAGTCTGCTGAACTACATCGGCGGTACCAACTGGCAATCGCCCGGCAGTTCGCTGACCTGGGAATTTGACGTGGAAGAATCCGGTTACTATTATCTCGGCATCCAATACCGCCAGAGCGCGGTGATCGGCGGCGTGAGCTACCGCCATCTGATGATCGACGGTCAAACGCCGTTCAAGGAAGCCGAAGAACTGAAATTTACATACGATAACGCGTGGAACTACTGGAAATTCCAGGACGAAGAGCAGAACAACTACTGGTTCTATCTGGAAGCGGGTTCGCACACCGTCACCCTGACGGTCAATCCCGGTCCGGTCGCGCAGATCTATGCCGATCTGCAGAACGTGGTGGCGGCGCTCGGTGACCTGTACGTGGATATCACGATGGTGGTCGGCGAAACGGTCGACATCTACCGCAGTTACAACCTGTTCGAGCAGATCCCGCGTTTCCAGGAACGTTTGCAGGAAAATGCCGACGAACTGGATCGTCTGACCGCGTTGATGAGCACCCTGCAAGGCAGTAAGAGTTCGCAGGCGGCGACCCTCGAAAATATGGCGGAAACGCTTCGTCAGATGTACAACCGTCCGTACACCGCGCACCGTTACAAGGGTAGTTTCTACACCAACTACACCACCCTCAGTGCGACGGTAATGGCGCTCACCAATATGCCGCTTGACATTGACCGCATCTACTTTATGGGCGGCGAAGACGTGGTGGCGGCAGACGAAACGACCTGGCTCGGTGATCTGTGGTTCTCGATCCGTCGGTTGGCGGCGACCTTCTCCGACGACTACAACAAGA
This sequence comes from uncultured Eubacteriales bacterium, assembly GCA_964433065.1. GTDB lineage: Bacteria > Bacillota > Clostridia > Oscillospirales > Acutalibacteraceae > RGIG3009. Next base: position 6,968 of record CAYSPZ010000024.1, read on the forward strand.
CGGGTTCCAACACCGAGTCGGACGACACGCTGGTGTTGTGGGTGAACTGGGGTCGTGACCAGGCGCAGACGTTGGATAGCCTGATCCGCAACGAATTCGTTCCGAAATACGGCATCGACGTCAGTGTGCGCGTGACCAACGCGACGCTGATCCAAGGTATGTTGTCGGGTGACGGTCCGGATATGGTGTTGCAGATGGGTCGTACCGATCCGGTCAACTACGCAATGCGCGGCGCATTGGTTAATCTTGAAAAATTCGACGATTTTGAAGAGTGGACCAAACAGTTCGTGGACGGCGCGTGCGTACCGTATCAATATCGCGAAGGTACTTACGCGATCCCCGACTCGCAAGGTTTCTACGTGCAGTATATCCGTACCGACCTGTTCGAAGAGATGGGGTTAGAGATCCCGAAAACGTGGGACGATTTCGTGTACGTGACCACCATCTTACAACGTAAGAACTTACAGGCATCGCTTCCGTATTCGCCGAGCATTGACGGCGGTCTGTATACGACATTGTTGTTGCAGAACAATCTGGATCTCTTTAAAGAAGATCTAAGTGGAACGTTGATGACCGAAACACCGCAAATCCAAGTGTTTGAACAATGGACGACGTTCTATACCAAATATAAGATCCCCACGACGATGGACTTCTACAACCGTTTCCGTATCGGTAGCGCACCGCTCGGTGTTGCCAGTTACAGTCTTTACAACCAGATCAAGGTAGCGGCTCCCGAACTGGAAGGTCGTTGGACCATCGCGCCGCTTCCGGGCATGTTGCAGGAAGACGGCACCATCAACAATAAAGTTGCCGGTTCGGGTACTGCGTGTGGTATCACCAAACTGGCGAAAGCCAACGAAGAGAATGCGTGGACCTTCCTGAAATGGTGGACGTCCGCCAACACCCAGGCGCAGTATTCCAGCCGTTTGGAATCGTTGCTCGGCGCGGTGGGACGTTCGATGGTTTCGAATAAGGAAGCGCTCGCGGATCTCGGTTGGGATATCGAAGCGTTAGAAGTACTCGAAGCGCAGCGTGAACAGATCATTGAAATGCCCGAAGTTCCCGGTAGTTACTACGTATCCCGTGGTATCGACCAAGGCTTCTGGAACGCGGTGGAACAAAGCGCCAACGTGACCGACACGATGCTCAAGTGGGGCGCGATCGTTGACCGCGAGATCCAACGTAAGACGAACGAGTACAAAGACAAATATTTCGGGAACGAATGAGGATAGGAGGAATCATATATGCAGCGTATATTTGGACAGAAGAAACTGCGTGACACAAACGAAAACAAATCGTTCGTTATGTTGATGCTTCCGTTTGTTGCCTTGTTTTTCCTGTTTACGGTCTTACCGGTCGTAGTATCGGTTATCTTAAGTTTCTTTTCCTATGATATGATCTCCACACCGAGTTTCATCGGTCTGGACAACTATCTGCGGATGTTTACGGAGGACGAGGTGTTCCCCAAAGCGTTGGTCAACACCCTCAAATTCGCGGTGGTCATCGGTCCGTGCGGATTTTTGCTCTCCTTCGTACTCGGTTGGTTTATCAACGAATTTTCGCCTCGTGTGCGTAACTTCCTGTCTTTCCTGTTCTACGCACCGGCACTCGGCGGAAGTTTGGTGCTGATCTGGTCGGTTATGTTCTCCGGTGACAGTTTCGGTTACCTCAACAGTATCCTGCTCAACACCGGTCTGACCACCGACCCGATCGTGTGGTTCCGTAACGAGACCTACAACACCACCATTTTGATGTTTATCCACATCTGGGGCGGTATGGGCGTGTCGTTCCTTGCGAACATTTCCGGTCTGCAAAACGTCAGTCAGGAACTGTACGAAGCGGGCGCGCTCGACGGTATCCGTACCCGTTGGCACGAATTGTGGTACATCACCCTGCCCAGCATGAAGACCATCTTGTTGTTCAGTGCGGTCATGCAGATCCAAAGTTCGTTCTCGGTCGGTCCGACCATCACGTCCTTGGCGGGTTATCCCAGTGTTAACAACTCGGTGGATACGCTCATCCCGCACTTGAGCGACGTCGGTACCGCCCGTTACGAAATGGGTTATGCGGCGGCATTGTCGGTGTTCCTGTTTGCGATGATGGCACTATCAAGGGTATTGATCGGTAAAGTGCTTGACTTTTTAGGTAAGTAAGGAGGAGAAAAAATGGCAAATTTAGCCTATAAACGCTTCACACGAAGCAAAGTTGCCAACGTTTTCTTCTTTACCTTCCTTGCGTTGGCGGGTGCTTTCTGTGTGTTGCCGATGTTCTACAACATCATCACCGCGTTTAAGCCGTTGGACGAACTGCTGGTATTCCCGCCGCGGTTCTGGGTATACAATCCGACGGTAGAAAACTTCACCCAAATCCCGGCATTGCTCGAATCGTTGCGCGTGCCGGTCAGTCGGTACTTCTTCAACTCGTTGTTCATCAGCGTGGCATCGACCATCTTACAGATCATCGTATCGTCGATGGCGGCTTTCACCTTCTCGAAGTCGAGAATCAAGAGCCGTACGGTCATCTTCCTGATCATCCAGTTCTCGCTGCTCTATAACGGTACGACGTTGGGTCTGCCGCAGTATCTGATCTTCAGTTATATGGGGATCATCGATACCTTCTGGGTATACATTTTACCTGCGATCCCGTCTTCGATGGGTTGCTTCCTTGTAAAACAGTATATGGATTCCAGTATTCCGGATTCACTTCTGGATGCCGCCCGTATCGACGGTGCCGGTGTGTTCCGTATGTTCTGGCAGATCGCGATGCCGACCTGTAAACCCGCTTGGATGACCTTGATCCTCTTTGCGTTCCAGGCGATGTGGGGTACGGTGCCCGGCGGTACGATCTTCCGTGAAGAACTCAAAACGCTTCCGTATGCCCTGTCTTCGATCGCGCAAGGCGGTATCGCCCGTATGGGTTCCGCCGCGGCGTCGTCCGTGTTACTGATGGTTCCGTCCATCATCGTGTACTTTGTCACGCAGAGTAACGTTATGGAGACGATGAGTACATCCGGTATGAAAGATTAAGACAACGTGCTATCAAAATGAAAACGGGAGGAAACGCTATGGCAAAATTAAAACGCATCGGCGTGGTGCTTTTGCTTTGTGTGTTGGTGTTCAGTATGAGCGTATCTGCCGTCGGTGCAGACTCATACAGCGGCAGTTTTACACATCGCGAAACCATCGGCGGTCGTAAGACCGTCTATATGCCGGATATGTATACCGCTGTGGACGTCGTCAGTGCCTACGATCTGGGTGTCGAAGAAGGGTTTGACGAGATCAAAGATATTGAATGTGACGTTGACGGCAACATCTACTTATTGATTAAAAAAGGCCGCGTGGTGGTCTTTGATCAGGAATTGCAGTTCAGTCGTGAGATCGTGGTGACCACCGCCGACGGTGAGCCGGTTGACTACGAAGGCGCGCAGGGTATTTTCCTGATGGAAGACGGTCAGATCTATATTGCCGATACGGAAAACGCGCGTGTGTTGCGTTGCGACAACGACGGTATCGTGTTGCAGGAGATCGGTATGGCTGAAACGGATCTGGTTCCGTCCGACTTTATGTTCCGTCCCACCAAAGTGACGGTGGACAGTAAGGGATATCTGTACGTGCTCAGTGACGGTTCCTATTACGGTGCCGTTCTGTACGATCCCGAAGGCAATTTCGTCAGTTTCTACGGCGCGAACACGGTAAAAGCGTCGGTGCTTACCACCCTCGCTAACCTGTGGGATATGCTGGTTCAGAACGACGTAAAACGTGCGAAGACCGAACGTGTGTTGCCGTTCCAGTTTATCGATATCGTGGTAGACAAAGACGACTTTGTTTACACCTGTACCGGTCGTACCGGTTCGGGCGCGTCGGGACAACTTCGTATGCTCTCGCCCGGTGGCTCGAACATTTTGTATAAGAAGTTGTGGCAGGGCGGACGTCAAGCGTCCGACTCGTACAATTTCGGTGAGAGCAGCAGTTTCAACCGTGCGAAAAAGGCGATCTATCAGAACTTCGTATGTTTGCAGGTAGACGAGCGCGGATACATTTATCTGCTCGATGCCGCGTACGGTCTGATCTACATTTACGATACCGAATGTAACCTGTTGACGGTGTTCGGCGGCGGTTACGGAAAAGGTGATCAGGCAGGCGTGTTCAGCACCCCCACCTCGATGACCCTGTACGGCGATCGGTTGTTTGTGTCGGACGGTGCCCGCAATTCGGTGACAGTATTTGAACTGACCGAGTTCGGTAAGACGCTTATGAACGCGCAGACGCTGACCTTGCAATCCGATCACCTGACGGCGAAGCCGTTGTGGAACGAAGTGATGGCGGCGGATGCGGGTAACCAGTTGGCGCAACGCGCATTGGCAAAGACCGCCTTTATCGAAGGCGATTACGATCTGGCACTCGAACTGTCCAAAGTCGGTCTGGACGCTGCTACATACGCACAAGCACTCGGTAAAGTGCAAGAGCGTTTTACCGCGAACAACTTTATCTGGATCTTCCCGTTGGCGCTCGTACTGGTCGGGTTGATCGTGGCATGGGTGATCATCAGCCGCAAACGTCGTGTGGCGGTGGTGAAGAACGAAAAGGTGCAGGTGTTGTTCTCGGCACCGTTCCATCCGTTCTTGGCGTTCCAACAGATCAAGTTCCAACAAAAAGGTTCGATGCCCATTGCGTTGGTCATCACGGCATTGTTCTTCCTGTCGGGTGCGTTACAGACGACGCTCAGCGATTTCCGCTTTACCTCGTATGACCCCACCACCTACAACGTCATCTTCCAGTTCTTGCGGACGGTTGGTCTGGTCGTGTTGTGGTCGCTGGCGAACTGGGGTGTCAGCACTCTGCAAGAGGGTAAAGGACGTCTGAAAGAGATCTTTATCGTCACGTCGTACAGTATGATGCCGATGGTGATCTATCAGTTCATCAGTATTCCGATCACCCATCTGTTGACCTCGACCGATAATCTGATCCTCACGGGATTGGAGACCTTTGCGTTGATCCTAGCGGGTATTATGTTGATCGTCGGTCTGATGACGATCCACGATATGACCTTCCCGCGCTTCTTGTTCACCGCTGTGTTAACGGTGTTAGGCATGCTGTTGGTCGTATTCATCCTGTTTATGATCGGTATGTTGTTGTCGCAGTTCTGGCAATTTATCGTAACGATCTTTATGGAAGTTGCATATCGATAAGAAAGGCGGTGAAAGATTTGTCAACATTTGTAAAAAAATGCGGTGTCGTACTGTTGGTACTGCTCCTCGCGTTGTTACCCGTGGGTTGCGCGAGCAATGAGACCTTGCCGTACGAAGTACCCGAAAATTTAGAGGTTCTGGCAAGTGGTGTGGTCGCGCAAAACGATCGGTATACGCTTTCCTGGGACGACGTACAAAAGTGCATATTGTTGGAGGACAATCTTTCCGGCCATATCTGGTCGAATATTGCCTATTCCCATTATGTAGAAGATTATTTTGACGTGGATATGAACTCGCCGGTCTTCATTCAGTATTACGATATGAATACCGGTACGATGGAAACGCTCAAAGGTTCTCTCACCATGGACGACGGACTCGCGAAAGTCGAGCAGGTGGAAAACGGCGTTCGCATCTGGTTGTATTTCACCGACGCGGAGATCACCATGCCGATCACCTTCACCCTGCGTGAAGATTCGGTACAGGCGACGGTAGACACCTCGCTGGTGGTGGAGTCGGGTATGACACGACTCGTTTCGGTCACGATGGCACCGTTCTTCTGTTCGGTGAAAAACACCACCGAAAAAGATTCCTATCTGTTCGTACCTGCCGGCAGCGGTGCGCTGATGTATACCGGCGAGGACGTACAGGAGATTTCCCGTTTGTATCACGGTGTAGTTTACGGAGATGACAAAGCGGGTACCCGTCTGGAAAACAACGATAAAGACGTGGAGATCCGTTTGCCGATGTACGGTGTGAAAGACGGCGAGAACGCCTTGTGCGCGATCATCGAAAAAGGCGCCGAAGCGGCGATCGTCGAAGGTGAAGCCGGTAACTACATCAACGGTTATTCCGAAGCGTACTGCATTTTCTACGTGCGCGGCTACGACGAAACCTTGATCAAAGGCGAACAGACCGGTGGCATTTATTACAAAGAAATTGCCATCTACGCAAAAGAGTTGAGCGGTGTGGAATATACCGTCGGGTATTATCCGCTTGAAGGGGAAGATGCCAACTATAACGGTATGGCAAAGACTCTGCGCAATTACTTGCAGAAAAACGGCGGTCTGAAAGAAAATGATAACACCCAACAAGCGTATCGTTTGAACGTGCTTGGCGGCAGTGTTCTCAAAACGTCGTTCTTAGGATTCCCCTCCACCGAACTGCAGTCGGCTACCACCTTCGCACAGGCACAGGCGATCATTACCGATCTCGTGAGCCTGACGGGTAGAAAGCCCGAAGTGATGTTGCAAGGATTCGGTACGTCGGGTATAGATGTCGGTAAGGTTGCCGGCGGCTTCAAGTTTGCTTCGGTGTTTGGTTCCGCCAAACAACAAAAAGCACTTGAAGCGTACTGCAAGGGTGAAAACATTTCGTTGTATACCGACTTTGATTTAGTGCGGTTCGGTTCATCCGGCAACGGATATTCCCTTACCTTCGATACCGCGAAATCCGCCAACAAGCAGGCGGCGCGGTACTTCCCGACCCGTATCAATATGCCGGTCGAAGATACGTCGCTGATTGAAATTGCGTTGCTCAAACGCAGTCTGCTCGGTGAAGCGGCAAACAAACTCAACAAGTTTGTGACCAACCGTGTATCGGGTATGAGTCTGAACTCGCTCGGCAATATCGTGTACTCGGATTACAACGAGGTCGAGTACTATGCGCAAGGCAATATGGGTAAACAAGTGCAAGAGATCATTCAAATGTACAAAGATAACGGTCACGCGGTCACATTCAACGATCCGAACGCATATGCGGCGGTGTTGGCGGACAGTATCGCGGACGTGCCACTCACCAGCGGTAACTATACCATGTTGAACGAAACGGTTCCGGTATACGCGATGGTCTATCGCGGATATGTGCCGATGTACAGCAGCCCCATCAATCTGGCGGGTGCGTACAGTTCGACCTTGTTGTCGGCGGTGGCGGCGGGTGTGTCGCCCACCTTTACGGTATGCGACAGTTGTGACATCCGCTTTGTGGAACAACAGAAGATGTATTTCAGCGGTTCCGTATACGCAAACAACAAAGACAGAATCGTGGAGACGGTGAAAGAGACCGCCGACTTCTATGAGGCGATCGGCGACGCGCAACTGGTTGCTTACGAACAACTGCAAACCAACGTGACCCGCAGTTTGTTCAGCAACGATATCGAAGTGATCGTCAACCACAGTGCCGAAGCGGTGACGGTGAACGGTGAAACGATGGAAGGGCATTCCTTCGTATACCGTACATACGTACCGACGGTAGAACCTGATACAGAAACGGAGGGAGAGCAACTGTGAAACAGAAAAAGAGCAGAGGCGTTGAGATCCTGAAACAACGCTACGGTATGATGTTTGTCTCTCCGTGGGTCTTTGGTGTGATCGTGTTCGTGTTGGTGCCGGTCATCAACACCCTCATCTACTCGTTGTCCGACGTGTATCTGACCGAAAACGGTCTGGCTTGGAATTTCGTCGGGTGGAAGCATTTTGACTATCTGATCAACTCCCACGCGACCTTCCTTAAAAACCTGCCGGGTGTCGTGACGAGCGGTTTCGTATCCATTCCGATGAAGATGGCGTTGTCGCTGATCCTTGCCATCATTCTGAACCAGAAGTTCCGCGGCCGTTTGTTGGCACGTGCGGTGTTCTTCCTGCCGGTGTTGATCGCATCGGGTGTGGTTATGTCTTGTATCTCGATGGCGACGGACGGTGAGATGCGTTCCAGTATGAATACGGGTACCAACTATATGGAAGCGATCGACTTTAAGGCGATTTTGGCGAGTTTGAACCTACCCGAAGACGTCAATAACCTGATGATGAATTTGCTCAGTTCAACCTTTAACCTGATCTGGGAATGCGGTGTTCAGACGTTGTTGTTCGTATCGGGTCTGCAAACCGTTCCCGCGCAATTGTACGAGGTATCGCGCGTAGAAGGCGCGACGGCTTGGGAAAACTTCTGGTTTGTGACCATGCCGATGCTTGGGCGGATCATACAGTTAGTGCTATTCTACTGTATGGTGGAAACGTATTGTAAGAACAACAGTATCATCAACACGGCAATCACCAACCTGTCGGAGAAACAGGCGTACGACGTCGGTTCGGCAATGTTGTGGTTCTGGTTTGCGGTTATCGGTGTTGTGATGGCATTGGTACTGGTCTTGTATGATCGGTTGTTACTGCGGAGGTGGGAGTGATGAAAAAAGAAACTACGGCGAAACGCCCGTTCTGGCAGAATATGTCCCTCCCCAGCAAAGCGGTACTCAAATCCACCACCCGTTCCTGGACGGTCAGTGTGATGCGTGCCATCTTCCTGATCGCGTTCGCGTATATCCTGATGTATCCGTTGTTTTACATGATCAGTAAGGGCTTACAAGGTCCTGCCGATATGTACGACCCGACGGTTGAATGGGTACCGAAAAACGTGTACTGGGGTAACTTTGAGATCGCGTTCGGAACGCTCAGATATCCCGAATCGCTCAAAAACACCCTGTTGATGCAGGTCGGTAGTGCGTTGATCGAAACGGCATCCTGCTCGGTCGTTGCGTACGGTCTTGCCCGTTTTGAGTTCCCCGCGAAGAAGATCCTGATGTTCGTGTTGGTTCTTACCATCCTGTTGCCTGACGCGATGCTCGTGTTGCCGCGTCTGGAAAACTTCAAACATCTGGACTTCCTCGGTATTTTCGACCTTATCAACAAATGGACCGGTGTGGATCTGCGTATTCCGATCGTGGATACCCCGTGGTCATTCTATCTGCCCTCTCTCTTCGGCGTCGGATTACAGGGCGGTCTGCTGATCTACATTTACATTCAGTTCTTCAAGGGCCTGCCCCGCGAACTGGAAGACGCTGCGTACATCGACGGCGCGGGTCCCATCCGCACCTTCCTGCGCATCATTATCCCGTCCAGCGGCGTGGTTATTCTGACCGTTGCCGTGTTCTCGGTGGTATGGCACTGGAACGACTATTATCTCCCGCTTATGTATACTTCCGCGAATCGGCCGTTGGCTGTGTATCTGTTGGATTATCACAGTTATCTGGTTCATTTCATTAAAGAAATCGGTTCGCGTGATCCCCGTGCGATCGGTTCGGCGATGTGTGCTTGTATTATGTTCCTAGCGCCGCCGCTCATCGGCTATCTGATCGTGCAACGTAAATTTATCCAGAGTATCGACCGCGTCGGTATCGTCGGATAATGTAAGCCGAATGTTACTGCGGAGGTGGGAATGTTGGAAAGAAAGATATCCCAACTTCGGTTGCGGTGTCGCATTCCCACCCGCAGTAAAACGGTGATTCGTTCTTTGGTGACCGGCGCGATGAGGACGATCTTCCTCGTTGCGTTTGCGTATATCCTGGTGTACCCACTATTTTATGTGATCAGTAAAGGTCTGCAGGGCACTGCTGATATGTACGACCCGACGGTCGAATGGGTACCGAAGAACGTGTACTGGGGGAATTTTGCGGTTGCGTTTGAAGCCATCCGTTTCCCCGAGTCTTTTAAAAACACGGTGTTGATGCAGGTAGGTAGTGCGTTGCTTGAAACCGCCTTCTGCTCGGCATATGCGTACGGGTTGGCCCGTTTTAAGTTTCCTGCAAAAAAGATCCTGATGGCGGTGTTGGTTCTCACCATTTTAATGCCGGATGCGATGCTGGTGTTACCGCGTCTGGACAATTTTAAGCATCTGGACTTTCTTGGCATTTTGGGTTTTATTGAGCAACTGACCGGTATCGATCTGCGGTTACGGATCGTCGATACGCCGTGGTGTTTCTATCTGCCGTCGGTCTTTGGTGTCGGGTTACAGGGCGGTCTGCTCATCTACATTTACATGCAATTCTTCAAAGGTCTTCCTGCTGAATTAGAGGATGCTGCGTACATTGACGGCGCGGGTCCCGTCCGCACCTTTTTGCAGATCATTTTACCGTGCAGCGGTGTGGTGATCCTGACCGTTGCGGTATTTGCGGTGGTATGGCATTGGAATGACTATTATCTTCCGTTGATGTATACGTCTGCGAATCGTCCAATGGCGATATATTTACTGGACTATCACAGTTACGTAGGTCCGGTTCTTCCGGAAACCGGTTCGCGGGATCCACGTGTGATCGGGTCGGCAATGTGCGCCTGTCTGATGTTTATGGCACCGCCGCTTATCGGCTATCTGATTGTGCAACGGAAGTTTATCCAAAGTATTGACCGTGTCGGTATCGTTGGATAAAAAGCAGAATAATTATACTAAAAACAGTAAATTTCTTATTTCTTTTTTACGGAGAGTGCAGTAACAATCGTTAGGGTATTATCGGTAAGAATAATGCTCTTTCGATCCGTCTGGAGGGAAAACAATGAAACAAGGAAAAGTGTATCCGCAAGGTACAGGCTATCGCGATATTCTTCGTCGCATTGGAACGGTCAGCAAAGACACACCGTATTCCGCCGAAGAAATGGAAGCGGCTGCAACGCAAGCTGCTGAAGAAGGCGCGGTACTCTTAAAAAACGAACATAACGCTTTACCGCTTGTGGCGGATGATACGGTTGCCGTATTCGGATCCCGTCAATTGTTTGAAAAAGCGTTCAGTAAATACGGGTATCTGGCGGGCGGTGCAGGTTCGGGCGCTGCATGGTCGGGGCTGAAAAGTTATCCCGTTGATATGATAAAACAAAAGGCGGATGAAGGAAAATTTACCTTCTATGCGCCGATCTCGGACGCGTATCGCGCCGCACCGGAAGAATATATTCCGAGCGATGACGATATGGCGGCTGCCAAAGCGGCAGGGGTCAACAAGGCGATCTATATTCTGTCGCGGTTGGAGGGTGAAGGCGGTACCGAGGAGATCTTCCTCGGTAAGGAAGCGCGTCCCGATAACGCTCGTGAACCGGGTGAATGGTACATGAGCGAAGACGAAGTGACCATGATCAAACGGTTACACGCGACCTTCCCGCAAGTGATCGTGGTGACCAACACGGGTAACCTGATGGATACCAACTGGGTCAAAGACGGCATTGACGGCGAACAGGTTGCCGACGCGGTATTATTCGCGTGGTACGGCGGTCGGTTCTCGTCCGAAGCACTTGCGAATTTGCTCTGCGGCGACGCGACACCGTCGGGTAAACTGTCGCAGACGGCGGCACCGATCGAGAACTATCCCACCACGGAAGGATTCGATACGGTTGCCTATACCGAATATACCGAAGACGTTTTTCTGGGATATCGGTATTTTGAAACGTTTGATCCCGAACATAAAAAGATCAATTATGAGTTCGGTTACGGTCTGTCCTACACCACCTTCGGGTTGTGGGGCGAGATGTGCGAGATCGGGGATACCGATATCTGCATCAACGTGACGGTCAGCAATACGGGTACCCGTGCGGGTAAAGAGGTGGTACAGGTGTACTTCTCCGCACCGCAGATGGGTGTCGGTGACGCGAAACTGTCAAAACCTGCGAAAGAGTTGGCAGGATTTGCGAAATCGCCGCTTTTGCAACCCGGTGAATCGGCGGTCGTCAACGTGAAATTCCCGATCGCGGATATGGCATCGTATGACGATACCGGTGTGACCGGTAACAAAGCCGCATGGGTGCTTGAAGCGGGTGACTATCAATTGTATATGGGTACGTCGGTGAAAGAGGTTCGTCCCGTCGCGGTATATACCCAGAAAGAGTTGCTTGTCACCGAACAATTGTCTAACAAAGCGCAATCGCCCGATCTTGACAAGCGCTTGTTGGCGGACGGCAGTTACGAAACACTGACACCGCCCACGCTCGACGAGTTTGAGCCAGACGAGTTTGATTATGAAGAGGGTGACCCGATCGTCTATCCTGACGGTATCGTGACCTTTGACGACGTCAAAGAAGGGAAGAAGACGCTGGACGAGTTGGTGGCGCAGTTTACCATCGACGAACTGGCATCCTTCACCACCCGTACCGAACACGAGGGTGCGGCGCAACGGTCCTGTATCGGTGGTAACGAGTCGGCGGTCGAAACATACAAAGTGCCGATCGCGGGTAACTGCGACGGACCGCTCGGTCCCGACACGGGTACGTGGTCGTTCCCCAGCAGCGCGTTGCTCGGTTGTTCGTTCAACTTAGATCTGCCTGCGAACTTGGGTACCATTTCGGCAAAATATCTTAAAAAATACGATCGTCCGAACTTCTGGTTGGCGCCGGGTATGAATATCCAGCGTAACCCGCTCGGCGGACGTAACTTTGAATACTATTCCGAAGATCCGCTGGTAACGGGGTTGATGGCAGCCGCCACCACCTTGCGGTCGCAGGAACTCGGGTTGTTGGTGACCGGTAAACACCTTGCCGCCAACAACAAGGAATTGAACCGCGGTCGTAACGACAGCCGTATTTCCGAGCGGGCACTCCGTGAGATCTACCTCAAGGGATTTGAGATCGCGATCAAGGAAGGTAAGATGGCGAGCCTGATGACCGGCTACAACTGGTGCAACGGACGCAAGATGACCACCTTCCGCGATATGCTCGTCGGTATCATTCGTGAAGAATGGGGCTGGGACGGTATGTATATGACCGACTGGGATTCGGTCGGTCACGCAACCGCGATCGCGTCACTTTACGGCGGTATGAACATCTTTATGGGCGGTAGTCAGGAACTTAACCGTTACGATACAGTACTGGACGCGTACGAAGACGGTAATCTCACCCGTGAGATGCTGGAAACCAATGCAAAATACGTGATCCGCGCCATCTTACGCGCGTACGTCCCGAATTTTGAACGTAAACGCCGTTAACGGCAGGAGGAGAAAGATTATGAAAAACGCAAAGATCCTGAAAAAGGTGTCGGTGGCACTGCTCGCACTGCTTTTGTGCGTACAGTGTGTCGGCGGGCTGTCGTTTACCGCGTCTGCCGCGTCGGATGATATGGGCTGGGGCGATATCGTCCTCGGTGCGGGTACGCTAAGTACCGGCACGGTATACAATGCCGATGAAATGAAAACAAATGCCATCCAAGCGGGCGAAGAAAGCATCGTGATGGTGAAGAACGAAAACAGCGCGTTGCCGCTTCGCTCGACCGACAAGGTGGCGGTGCTCGGTGCGGCACAGATCTGGAAAGATAGGGACAGCACCTACGGCTATCACTTCGGCGGTATCGGTTCGGGTACGATGTGGGCACCGCCTGAAAAATCACCCATCGAAGCGATCCAAGAGGCGGCGAATTTGGGCAAATTCTCGCTCTACTCCGCGTTCTCGGATCAGTATGCAGCGAAGAGTAACTACGTGCCGAAAGATGCCGATTATAAAGCCGCCAAAAATGCGGGTGTTAACAAAGCGATCGTGTTCCTGACCCGTTATAACGGTGAACAGGACGGCAATAAAAACGCACAAGGCGATATGCAACCGGTTGCCAGTTATCAAGGTTGGTACCTGACCAGACAGGAGAAGAATCTCCTCAAAGCCGCGAAGGAAAACTTTGAACAGGTGATCGTGGTCATCAACTCGGGCAACCTGATCGATACCGACTGGCTCAAAGACGGTATTGACGGTGTGCAGGTAGCGGATGCGGCATTGTTCTCCTGGTACGGCGGCACCTACGGTGCAACCTCCCTCGTCAACGTGTTGGACGGCGACGCGACTCCGTCGGGTAAGTTGGCGCAAACGGCGGCAAATCTCGACAAATATCCGAGCACCGAAGATATGAAAAATGCGGCTTACGCTACGTATAGTGAAGATGTATTCGTTGGTTATCGTTATTTCGAGACCTTTAACGTGGCGACCAACTACGAATTCGGTTTCGGTCTGTCCTATACGAGTTTTGAGATGAGCAATCTCAAAATGACCAATGATAACACCTATATCACCGTGAAAGTGACGGTGAAGAATACGGGCAGTTATGCGGGTAAAGAGGTCGTACAAGCGTATTTCTCCGCGCCGCAAAAAGGAACGGGCAGTGCGAAACTCGCAAAACCTGCTAAGGAACTGGCGGGTTATGCGAAGACTGATCTGCTGCAACCCGGTCAATCGCAGGAAGTGACGGTGAAGTTCCCGATCTCGGAACTCGCGTCCTACGACGATACCGGTGTGACCGGTAAAAAAGCCGCGTGGGTGATGGAAGCGGGCGATTATAAGATCTTGGTCGGTAACTCGGTCAAGAACGTAAAGCAAGCAGGCACCTACAAGCAAAACGGCTTAAAAGTGGTGGAGCAACTGACCACCAAACTGACTCCCCAAAATCTCACACAGCGTATGACGTGGGACGGTTCGGGCAACGTAGCGTACGAAAACTTGACCACCGGTACGGTGGCGAGTCCCAAACTGCCCGAAGATACCAGTGCGGGTCAACAAAACTACGGCAGTCTCGTGACCTACAACGACGTGAAATCGGGCAAGAAAACGGTGGAACAACTCGTTTTCCAGATGACTATCGAGGAACTCGCGTCCTTTACGGTACCGACCAAATACAGCGGCGCGGCGCAATATTCCGGTGTCGGCGGCAGTGAAGAGGTCAAAACCAAATACGGTGTACCGATCGTCGGTACGGCGGACGGCCCTGCGGGTCCGAATACCGGCAGTTGGGCATACCCTTGCGAAACGGCACTCGCTTGTACCTGGAATCTGGATATCATCGCTGACTTTGGTACCATCGTCGGTAAATACGGCAAGAATTCCAACTATTTCTGGCTGGCGCCCGGTTCCAATATGCAACGCAACCCGCTCGGCGGTCGTAACTACGAGTATTTCTCGGAGGATGCGTTGATCACCGGTCTGTCTTCGGCGGCGATCACGGTGAAATGTCAAGCGCTCGGTGTACCCGTAGCGGTCAAACACTACGTGGCGAACGACAAAGAATTGGCACGCGGCAGTTGTGACAGCCGTGTGTCCGAACGCGCGATGCGCGAAGTGTATCTGCGCCCGTTCGAATTTTTGGCGAAGATCGGTAAAGCCGCGTCCTTTATGATGGGTTACAACGTGGTCAACGGCACCCAGATCCACTCCTATCAGGAACTGCTTGAACTGCCCCGCACCGAATGGGGTTGGGATGGTATGTATATGAGTGACTGGGGTGATCTCAGTTGCAGTACGACCGAAGCGTATATTGCGGGTTCCAACATCGCGATGGGTAATACGGCTGAGGGTGATAAGGCCGGTACGCTCGGTGACTGTACCCCGATCGTCAACGCGTTCAACGCGGGTAAGATCAACCGTACGCTGCTCGAAAACAATGCGGCGACGGTGGTCAAGGCGATCCTTGCGAACGATAACCCCATTACCTATAAACAGGTGTCGCACTACGACGCGACCGGTAAGGTTCAGGACGGCGCGGTGGTGACCACCACGACCAAAGATAAGGCGACCACCACGGAGGATCAAGGAAAGACGACCACCAAACAGGGTCAAGTGGCAACCACTACCAAGCAAGGTCAAGTGACCACGACTACCAAACAGGGTCAAGTGGCAACCACTACCAAGCAAGGTCAAGTGACCACGACTACCAAACAGGGTCAAGTGACCACCCCGATCGGCGGTAACGATACGGTGACCACTCCTGTGGGCGGCAACGATACCGTCACCACACCGGTGGGCGGCGACGATACCCCCACCACGACCGAGACCAATCCCGATGGTACGCCCGTCACCACCACGACTGCGA
>CAYSPZ010000025.1:0-22076 GCA_964433065.1 uncultured Eubacteriales bacterium
CCACTGACGAAATCAAAGATTTCGAGTGTCACTTATCCCCTTACACAGGGGAGGCGTAAAATGCGTTGCGCAGAATCTATCCTGATTGTACCACGTTCGGCAAAAATATACAATCATTTTACATATTGAATTTTTGCAAAATATGCGGTATAATGACTATGATTAAGGTGGGGAAGAAGGCGTTTTGATGGAATGTACCCTTTGTCCGCGCCGATGCGGGGCAGAGCGCACCGTTACCGACGGGTTCGGGTTTTGTCAAAGTCCCGCCACCCCGCATATCGCCCGTGCGGCATTGCATTTCGGGGAAGAACCGTGTATCAGCGGCAAGCGCGGGTCGGGGACGGTGTTTTTCACCGGTTGTACCCTGCGGTGCGCGTACTGCCAGAACAAGCAGATCAGCCGCACCGTATGCGGCAGGGCGGTGACACCGCAACAACTCGCGGACACTTTCCGCGACCTGTATAATCAGGGTGCACACAACATCAATCTGGTCAATCCCACCCATTACGTTCCCGCGATTTTGGAAGCGTTGTCGCTGTACCGTCCGCCGATCCCGATCGTGTATAATTCGGGCGGATACGAACGGGTGGAAACCTTACGACCGCTTGACGGGTGGGTGGACGTATACCTGCCCGATCTAAAATATTTGTCGTCGGACCTGTCGCGCGCACTTTCGGGTGCCGCCGACTATGCCGCGTTTGCGGTACCCGCCATTTTGGAAATGGCGCGGCAGACGGGACTGATGCGGTTCGACGAGAACGGCATCGCGCAAAAAGGAACCATCGTGCGGCATTTGGCATTGCCGGGACACACCAAAGAAACGATGGCGGTGCTTGACCTGCTCGCCGAGCGGTTGCCGCGCGGTGTATTTGTGAGTTTGATGTTCCAGTACACACCGATGGGGGAGATCGACGGGTTCCCCGAACTGTCACGGACGCTGACGCGGCGGGAATGTGACAAGTTGAGCGATTATTTGTGTACCCTTGACCTTGACGGGTACGTGCAACAGAAAGACAGTGTGGGAGTACAGCATATTCCCGCGTTTGAAGTATAGAAAGGGGTGAAAGCCGTGTCTGAATTTTTGAAACGCACGTGGGCGGAGATCGATCTGTCCGCGATCGAACGCAACTATCGCGCCATTCGCGGGACACTCCGTGACGGGTGTCGGATGATGGCGGTGGTGAAAGCCGACGCGTACGGACACGGCGATACCCGTGTGGCGCAGTTGTTACAGGGCGCAGGTGCCGATTGGTTCGGGGTATCCAACTTAGAAGAAGCGGTGCGGTTACGCGACGCGGGGATCACCCGTCCCATTCTCATTTTGTCCTATACACCGCCCGAAGAAGCGGTGAACCTTGCGAAATATGATATCACCCAAACGGTGATCAGCGAAGAGTACGCGGTACGGTTGAACGCGGCGGCGGCAGATGCCGACGTGCGGGTGGCGGTACATATCAAAGTCGATACGGGTATGGGTCGCGTGGGGTTTTTCTGTCGCGCCGAAACGGTGGACGCGGTATGTGACGAGATTGCGCGCGTATGCGAACTGGATCGTCTGGACGCTGAGGGCATCTTTACCCATTTCGCGTGTGCCGACGAAGAGGACGGCGAAGCGTTTACCCGCCGTCAGTTTGCGCTCTTTTCGCAGACGGTGGCGACCCTTGAAGCGAGAGGGGTCACCTTCTCGATCAAACATTGTTGTAACAGTGCGGCGACCATACGATTCCCCGAGATGCAGTGGGATATGGTGCGGCCGGGTATCATTTTGTACGGGTTACACCCGTCGTCGTGGATGAGACCGATGTTGCCGCTTGAACCCGCGATGTCGCTGCGATCGGTGTTGTCACAGGTGAAATCGGTGCCGCGCGACACGTCGGTGAGTTACGGGCGCACCCATACGCTGGCACAGGACAGTGTGGTGGCGACGGTGCCGATCGGGTATGCGGACGGGTATCCCCGCGCGTTATCCAACACGGCGCGGATGTTGCTCGGCGGGTACAGTGTACCGCTGATCGGGCGGGTCTGTATGGATCAATGTTTGCTCGACGTGACCGCCGTGCCGAACGCGAGTGACGGTATGACGGTGACGGTGTTCGGCAAAGACGGGGATGCCGTGTTGCCAGTAGAGGAGTTGTCCGCGATCGGCGGGTCGATTCACTACGAAACGGTGTGCCTGATCGGTAAACGCGTACCGCGTATCTTTTACCGCGACGGAAACGCGGTGGGGACGCAGAATTATTTGATCAGCAATAAATAAGAGAGAACTTCTCATACAGCCTCCCTCTGATGAGGGAGGGGGACCGCGTAAGCGGTGGAGGGAGAGAACGACTACCCCTCCGTCACGGCAAAGCCGTGACACCTCCCTTTGCACAAGGGAGGCGTAGCAATCCCTCCGAGTCGCCTTGCGGCGACCCACCTCCCTTTGCACAAGGGAGGCTAAAAAAGCGTTGATGTGTAGAAAGTGGGCGAAACAAAAATGGCGGAATTTGTGCATACCGTACTCAAACGGGATATCTGTGTGGAGTCGATCGTGACCCTGCATTATTTTGAACACGCGAAAAACTATATGTTTGAGGGCGAACGCCACGATTTCTGGGAACTGGTATACGTGGACAAAGGACGTCTGGAAGTGGTGGCGGAGAACGACGGGTTCGAGTTACAACAGGGACAGATCATTTTCCACAAACCGAACGAGTTCCATAACCTGTACGCGAACGGGCAGGTCGCGCCCAACGTGGTGATCGTCACCTTTGCGTGTCATTCGGACGCGATGGCATTTTTCAATAAGCGGATCACCTACGTGACGGGACACCAACGCGATCTGTTGGCGCGGATTGTCAAAGAGGGACGACAGGCATTTTCGGGGTCGCTCGGTGATCCCCACAGTACCCAACTGACCCGCGCAAAAGACGCGCCGTTCGGGTGCGAACAGATGGTACAGTTGTTACTGGAACAGTTGTTGCTGGATATGATCCGTACCGACGCGGTGGCAGAACGGCCGAAGAGTTCGTCCTCCATCAAGCAACGGTCGGATTGCGATCTGGTCGCGCGGGTGGAACAGTATATGGAAGAACACCTGTGTGACGGGTTATCCTTTGCGGATATCTGTCGGATGTCGTCCCAGAGTGCCACCAACCTGAAAACCATTTTCAAGGCGGTCAAAGGACAGGGCGTGATGGAATATTATCGGCATCTGAAGATCGAACAGGCAAAGACGATGTTGCGCGAGGGTGCGGGAAACATCACCCAGATCGCGGACGGGCTGGGGTATTCGTCGGTACACTACTTCTCCCGCCACTTCAAACAGGCGACCGGTATGACACCGAGAGAGTATACGTTATCTGTTCAGGCAAAATGATTCGCCTGAACAGATAGTGAAATGTTGCCTTGCGGTTTTACACCTCCCCTGTGTAAGGGGAGGTGGCACGGCGAAGCCGTGACGAAGGGGTTGTAACTAAGACTGATTGTGGAAGTGCAAGACACAAGACATAGTGGCAACCCCTCCACCGCTGACGCGGTCCCCCTCCCCTTACACAGGGGAGGTAAAAAGCGCGAAAGAAAAACCGATGTGACGAGAGTCACATCGGTTTTGTTTGTTTTAATCAGTCGTTGTAGCAACACACGACGGTGAGGTCGGGGTGAAGTTGTAAGATCGAAGCGGGAACGGCGGGGGTGATGGGACCGAACAAGGCTTTTTCCATAATGGCCTTCTTGTTACTGCCCGACGCGATCAGCACGATCTTTTTCGCCTGCATAATGGATGCCATACCCATCGTGATCGCGCTGCGCGGCACGTCGTCCGCGTGAGCAAAGAACCGTGCGTTGGCTTCGATGGTGCTGGGATCGAGGGTCACTTCGTGGGTGGGACCGGTGAAACAATCGTCCGGTTCGTTGAACCCGATATGTCCGTCCAGACCGATGCCGAGCAGTTGCACGTCGATGCCGCCTAAACTGCGGATCAGCGCGTCGTACGCTTCGCCTTCGGCGGCGGAATCTGCCGCTTTGCCGTTCGGGACGTGGGTATTTTCTTTTTTGATGTTGATGAGGTTAAACAGGTGGGTGTCCATAAAATAACGGTAACTCTGATCGTGGGTACCGTCTAAGCCGCGGTACTCGTCCAGATTGACCGAACGCACCGCCGAAAAATCGAGGGTACCGTTTTCGTAGCGTTCTACCAGACTGTCGTACAGACCGATGGGGGAAGAACCCGTCGCGAGACCCAACACGCAGTCGGGTTTGAGCAGGACCTGTGCCGCCAGAATGTCCGCCGCTTTTTTACTTAATTCCGCGTAGTCTGCGGTTTCGATGATTTTCATACCATACGCCTCTTTTCAAAATTGTTCAAAAAAGCCGAAAAAGTTATCTCTTCGGTTCCTTTCAATTATAGTATACCCGTATTTGCGTGAAAATACAAGTCCCATTCGGTCGTATAATCAATATTTTTCGACGGATACGAGGGTGTCGCCGTCGTAGACGAGTTTCAGTGAAAAATAGTCCTCGTCGCGGGTGAGCAGGTCGAGGAACACGCGATCCCCTTCCCATAGCGGGAAGGACAACACGTCGGTCTTGTTCACCCATTTGAGGTCACCCTCGTCGCAGTCGGTGAGAGAGCCTGTGAAGTCGTCGGCGGTGAACAGGAACATATACTCGCACAGGTCGCCTTGCACAAAGGTGACAAGACCGCGCCGACGATAGCGGGTGAGGGTGAGACCCGTTTCTTCTTTCACTTCGCGCAAGAGTGCTTGTTCGGGGGCTTCGCCGTGTTCGAGTTTGCCGCCGACCCCGATCCATTTCCCGCCGTTTAAGTCGTTTTGCTTTTTGGTGCGGTGGAGCATCAGGTATTGTCCGTCCCGTTCAATGTAGCACAGTACGGTGTTGACAGCCTTCATCGCGTCCTCCTCCGCCGTTGTTCCACCACCACACCCGCGATCGCGACCTTTTCGGCGGCGACTTCCTGTGCGGTGAACGAACGGGTGGGGTAGGCGGTATTGAGCGGTCGCAACTGCACCCCGCCGGTGGTGCGGGTGAAACGTTTTAAGGTGGCATCCGACCCGTCAATATAGGCGACCACGTCGTCACCCGTTTCGGCGGTGGATTGGACGCGGACGATGACGATATCCCCGTCGCGGTATTCGGGGAACATACTGTCGCCCGTTACCAGTAACGCGAAATACGCATTGCCGTCGTTTGCCATCGGCGCGTCGAGTTCCAACATTTCGATGACGTCTTCCACCGCTTCGACGGGGATACCTGCGGGAACCCGTCCCAGTACGGGGATCTGACGGCGCTGTTCTTCCGGCCAGATGAGCGGAATGACGTTGCTGCCCGACAGCACGGGATCGTTTTGCGGTTTGAGCGGAATGTCAAAATAGGTCTTGAACATCACCTGTTCTTCGAGCGTCGGTTCGACACCCTGCATCAGTTGCTGCAGTCGCCCTTGAGGGAGACGGAGTACCCGTTCCAGCGTTTGGGGGGTGCATCCCCACGCGTTACACAGGCGGTCGATGGTACGGGCAAACTCCGAGTTGCGCGGCGGCTTGTCGTCTAAGATCGCGCTCTTCGGGATCCCGAAATAGTCCGCGAGTTTCCCGACCGCGCCCATACGCGGATCCTTGATCCCCTTTTCCCACGTGGATACCGCCTTGTCCGACACACCCGCGATCTCCCCAAACTCCTTTTGGGTCAATCCGTGCTTTTGCCGTAACCGACGAATGTTGTCTGCAACCGACATACCGTATCCCCCTTCCTTTTAGACCATTATACACCGAAAGTAGAGTCTTGGCAAGGTTTTTTAGATATTTTCCGAAAAAGCACTTGACAATCTACCAAAAGTAGAGTATAATGGGTGTAACCTACCAAAAAGAGTAGAGAAACGACGAAAAATTGTAGCTTGCCCGTGAATTGGCGGACGAGCAGAAATTTTGCACCCCGTGACTCTACTTTAAGTAGAAAAGGAGGACGGTATGGCAACGCGAATGTTGAAAGAGTCGGTATGCACCAGTGAAAATATCGAGAAACTAACGTGGTTTAGCGAAGTCTGTTTTTATCGGTTGCTGGTACATTGTGACGATTTCGGACGAATGGACGGGCGGGTACCGGTGTTGCGCGGAAGTCTGTTTCCTCTTAAGGCGACACTGACGGAAAACGAGATCGAGGATGCGTTACAGCAACTTGAACGCGTGGGATTGATTGGGTTGTACGAAGAAGACGGAAAGCGGTTTTTGCAAGTTCTCGGTTGGAAAAAGCATCAACGCATACGGTTTCATCGCGCCAAATATCCTCCCGCACCGTGGGAAGAAGAGACGGAAGAAGTGTGAATCGCCTCTTTTTTTTCGACAATTTCTATCTGCCTCTACTCTTTTGAGAAGAGAAGTAGAAGAGAAATAGAAGAGAAATAGAAGAGATGTTTGTGTTAGAGTAGATACTTTAGTTTCAGTAGAGGCAGAGCGCAAGCAACAACGGGCGGTGGAAAACTTTTCAACAATTGTGGAAAGTTTGTGGAAAGTGGTGAAAGCCGATGTGCAGAGTATGCGGTGGATTATATTGCGTACCGACCTGTCCCGAATACGACCCGCGTTATGACCCGTTTGTGAGCGGGTGGTGTCGGTGCGGTGCGCCGTTATACGACGGTGCGCGGACGGTGTGTGAGGATTGTGAAAGGAGCGACGAGCAAGATGAATGAGAGAACAAGGCGGTTAAAAGAGTGGTTGTCGGCGGCGGTGACCTTGCGACGGGCATGTGAGGCTTTAAAAGAGGAGTTCGCGCAACTGGCGATGAACGACGATGCCATCGGTGACGATCTGGTCTGGGAGATGGTGTTGGAACGTCGTGCGCTCGGCAGGGAATTGGCGCAGAGAGGGTTGCGGCATCGGGCATTGTTCGAGCGGTGCGACCTGAAACGCATCGAGCGGCAGGTGTTGCAGTTGCGGTACGTGCAGGGGAAACCGTGGTCGCAGATCGCGGCATCGCTCGGCAAGACACGCAGTTACCTGATACGGGTACACAATCGGGGACTTACGAAGGTGTGCGGACGCATTGCAAACGAGAGTTGAGTTCGTCTGACGGCGAACAATGAAATTCGGCTTCGCCGAATGAAATATTGCCGAAGGCAATATGAAATACCGCCTGTGGCGGTATGAAATGTTTGCTTCGCAAACGTTATGGAGGAAAACGTATGAACCAATTGGGGAAGGTGGCGCAGATCGCGGCGCGTATTGACGAGTGTCGTCGTGATTGCGCCGCAAAAGGGGTGCCGTTTCACGCGGATGCGCTTGCGGCGGCACTCGGGATCCCGTACGAACGCTTGGCGCGGTATGCGGCGGGGGACGGGACCAGCGAGAACGTGGCGAAGATCCTCGCGAGCGCGTTACAGGAATGTACCGCGTCGGTGATGTCGTTTGCGCTCGGGACCGATACGAAGTATCACAATTTGGTGATGTGGTATCTGCGCAACCGCGCGGGGTTTTCCGACAAAGGGGAAACGGCGGCGGTCGGCGGCGGGTCGGTGACATTCGTGGGAGAAAATAGGATTTGAAGTAAGAAGTAATAGTGAAGAGTGAAGGGGTGGCAACCCCCCACCGCCCTTCGGGCGGAGCCCCCCTTACACAGGGGGGCTGTAAAAAGCCTTCGGCAAACGTGAAGAGGGTGAAGAATGGGGAACGAAACGGTGGATCTGTCGGCGGTGGTGGGCGGCGGATACAGTGAATTCTGGAACTCGAAGGCGCGGTATCGGGTTCTCAAGGGCGGAAAAGCGTCCAAAAAATCCACCACCACCGCGCTCAATCTGATCGTGCGGATGATGCAGTATCCCGACGCGAATCTGCTGGTCATCCGCCAGATCATGGACACCCACCGCACCAGCACCTTTGCGCAGTTGCAATGGGCGACGCGACGGCTCGGGGTGGAACATCTGTGGAAAGCGACCGTCAGTCCGCTTGAAATGACCTATCTGCCGACCGGTCAGAAGATCTTGTTTCGCGGGTTTGACAACGTGTATAAGATCGCGTCCACCACCGTCAACCGCGGTGTGTTGTGTTGGGTATGGGTGGAGGAGGCGTTCGAGATTCCGTCGGAAGAGGCATTTGACACGTTTGACCTGTCGGTGCCGCGCGGTGAGATCCCGAAAGGATTGTTCAAGCAGACCACCCTGACCTTTAACCCGTGGAGTGACCGTCACTGGCTGAAAAAGCGGTTCTTTGACCGCACAGCCGACAACACCGACGTGTTCACCACCACCTATCGGTGCAACGAGTTTCTGGACGATGCCGACCGCGCGGTATTTGAGCGGATGAAACGTGAGCATCCGCGACGGTACGCGGTGGCGGGGCTTGGCGACTGGGGAATCACCGAGGGACTCATCTACGAGAACTGGGAGGTTTCGTCGTTTGACCTTGATACCCTCGCGGACGGGTGGAAGTACCGACGGGTGTACGGGCTGGATTACGGGTATTCGGGGGATCCGACCGCGTTTATCGCGGCGGCGGTCAACCCGCCTGATCGCGTGTTATACGTATTTGACGAGTTCCGCGAACGCGGAATGCTCAACCGCGACATCGCGGACCGGTTACGGGCGATGGGGTACGACGGGGAACGCATCCGCGCAGACAGTGCCGAACCGAAATCCAACGAGGAGTTACGGCGACAGGGGATCACCCGTATTTTTCCCGCCGCGAAAGGCGCGGGGTCGCTGTTACACGGGATCGCGCGGTTACAGGAATACCGTATCATCGTCCACCCGAAATGCGTACAGACGGCGGCGGAGTTGTCGTCCTACGCGTGGGATCGCGACGAGGTGGGGATCATCAACCGTCCGCGCGGCGGAGAAGATCATTTAATGGACGCGCTGCGGTACGCGATGGAAGATATCACCCATTTCCGTCCCGCGCCGCCGCGGCGGGAACGGTTGACCGAAGGGACGTTGTTATCACACGAATTGAGAGGTGAATGGGTATGATCGTGTTTTGGCGAAAACGAAAACGTCGCGTAAAGCCGCGTGTGCCGTCCGAGCGAGAGCGGCAGACGGTACACGAGTATCGGAATTTTTTCAGGTATAACGGGGAGAGCCAAGATCGTTCGCCTGCGGCGAACAGTGAAATGTTGCCTGACGGCAACGTGAAGGTGTCCACAGTTTTACACCTCCCCTGAACAAGGGGAGGGGGACCGCGTTAGCGGTGGAGGGGTTGCAGCTAAGACTGATCGGGAGAATGTAAGACACAAGGTGTAGTGGCAACCCCCCACCGCCCTTCGGGCGGAGCCCCCCTTACACAGGGGGGCTGTAAAATCTGTACAAAACATTGTTATGTAGAAAGTGAGCGAAAGAAAATGGAAGAACAAACAATGGTGACAACGGTGGAGGATACCATACCGACCGCCGATACACAGACGGTGGTGAACGAGCCGACCGATGAGGGGGAACCCTTGCAGGAGTCGGCGCTGTCGTTGCCCGTCAAGTATAACAAACAGGAATACCAACTGTCGCTTGACGATGCCACCCGATACGCGCAAATGGGGATGAAATACGAGCGGTTGGAGCCGACACTCACACAGTTGTCGGCACTCGCACAGGGGCAGGGTCACTCTCTCATAAGTTACCTGCAAACGTTGTGCGGCGCGCCCGTCCCCGACGTAAACGAGCGGTTGGCGGACGAGTTCTGCCGACTGCGCGAACGGTGTCCCGAGGTGGATACCTTTGACCGTCTTCCCGAATCGGTGGTGAACGAGGCGGTCGAGAACGGTACGCCGCTTTTGTACGCGTACCTCAGTCACCACTACGACGAAACACGGCGCATCGAACGTGCGAAGACCGATCGAGCAACGGCGGGAGCCGCGTCGGCAGGGTCACAGCAGGGAGAAGTGCCGAAAACCGAAGATCCCACCGTGTCGGCGATGATACGGGGGGTAAGGTTCGCCTGCGGCGAACAGTGAAATGTTGCTGACGCAACGTGAAGTTCCGCTGACGCGGAGTGAAGGTGTCCGCTGCGCGGCGACGGATCGTAGAGCAACCCCTCCGTCGGCTTCGCCGACACCTCCCCTTACACAGGGGAGGCTTAAAAAATAAGAAAGTGAGCGAAAGAAAATGGCGATTAACTCGATTGAATTTTGTGAAAAACTGACCGGTGAACTTGACCGTTTGTTTGTGCAGGGTCCTGTGACGGGATTCCTCACCGACAACGTGTTGCGTTCGAAATTTGTGGGCGCGAAAACGGTGTTGCTGCCCGAGATGGAGTTGTCGGGTCTCGGTGACTACGACCGCGACACCGGTTTCATCAAGGGTACCGTGACGGTACAGAATCAACCGTACACCCTGACGATGGATCGTGCACGTTCCTTCCAACTCGACCGTGAGGACGAGGACGAAACGGGTATCGCGAACCTCGCGGGTCAGGTACTCGGCGAATTCGTGCGTACCAAAGTGGTACCCGAAGTGGACGCGTATTGCTTGTCCAAACTCGCGGGTCTTGCCGCGACCCGTTCGCATACCGTGAGCGGTGATCCCGACACCGATATCCTCAAAATGTTCCTCGACGCGTGTGCCGCCGTGCAGACGCAGGTCGGTTACGACGAGGAGTTGGTATGTTTCGTCAACCCGACCGTCTGGACCGCGATCCAGAATTCCCCCGAACTGTCCCGTCAACTGGTCGTGTCCGATTTCAAGAAAGGCGAACTGCACACGCAGGTGAGATCCATCAACGGTATCGCGATCCTGCCGGTTGCGGACAGTCGTATGAAGACCGCGTTCGAGTTTTACGACGGTACCACTGCGGGTCAGGAAGCGGGCGGTTTCACCCCTGCCGCTTCCGCGCAGAACGTCGGTATGCTGGTGATGCCCAAATCGGCGGCATCGCTGGTCAAAAAGACCGAACAGGTGCGCACCTTCGCGCCCGACCAAAATCAGGCGGCGGATGCGTACAAGTTCGATTACCGTACCTACTACGATCTCATCGTCAAGAACTCCAATGCGGATGCGATCTATGCATACGTTTACGCGTAAACGTATGCAGTGATATGTTCGCTTCGCGAACGTGATATTCCGCTTCGCGGAGTGAAGGTGTCGCCGGTTTAACGCCTCCCCTGTGTAAGGAAATTCCCCTGCCAGGGGAAATGTCGCGAAGCGACAAAAGGGTGCCGTTCCGGCAAGGAAAGGGGGACCGCGTTAGCGGTGGAGGGGTTGCAACTAAGACTTGTGTCTTATACCCCTTTTTTAGACTTAGTGGCAATCCCCCCGTCGGCTTTGCCGACACCCCCCTTTACACAAGGGGGGCTGTAAAATGCTACGCGCCCTTACACAAGGGGGCTGTGAAGCAGTACAGAGCGTTGGTGTGTAGAAAGAGAGCGAAGGAAAAATGAATCAAAAACAATGGGATTCCCCGCAGGTGGTGCGGGAGGAATACCGTGCGGGGGTACAGTACAAAGCGTCACTCGGTGAACGCGGTCTGTTCCGCCAAAACGAAATGAACGAGCGGTTTTACATCGGCGACCAATGGCACGGCGCGCAATGCGGCAGTGAACGTCCGCTCGTACGGCAAAACCTCATTCGCCGTATCGGCGAATACAAGATCGCGGCGGTGGGCGCACAACCGCTTGCGGTCAACTTTTCCGCCGACGGTCTCGCCGACACGGTCGCGGGTCGCGAACGCACCCGTCTGTTGCTCAAAGCCGCGTCGGAAGGCGCACCGTACGAGCGGTCGGATCAGATGTTACTCGCGGCGCTGTCGGGGTACTTCCGTACCACCGCCGAACGGGTCGGGTTGGACGACCTGCGCACGCGGGTACTCAAAAACGCGTACTGTACCGGTACGGGTGTGCTGTATACCTACTGGGACGACACGGTACAGACGGGGTTGTATGCCGACGACGCGCGTACCACACCGCTGTGCGGTGACATCGCGTGCGAAGTACTGGATATCGGGCAGGTGACCTTCGGCGATCCCACCGTCGAAGAGGTGCAAAAACAACCCTATATCCTCATCGGTCAGCGTCGTACCGTGCGGGATATCCGTCGGTTGGCGAAACGGGCGGGTCGCTCGAAAGAGGAGATCGACGCCATTCGTCCCGACCGCGACGGACAACCCCCGTCGGGTGAACCCGAAGACTCGGGCAAAGCGTTGCTCATCACCAAATTTTACAAAACGGTAGAGGATGGCGCGACCCACGTGTGGGCGGTACAGGTGTGCGGTGACCGCATCGTGCGGGAAAAATGGGATATCGGTGTCCGCCTGTATCCCGTATCGGTGTTTCGGTGGGAGACCCGTCCCGCCTGCGCGTACG
This sequence comes from uncultured Eubacteriales bacterium, assembly GCA_964433065.1. Taxonomy (GTDB): domain Bacteria; phylum Bacillota; class Clostridia; order Oscillospirales; family Acutalibacteraceae; genus RGIG3009. The sequence goes on from CAYSPZ010000025.1 coordinate 12,268, forward strand.
GGGACAGCGAGATCACCTGGCTGATCCCCAACCAGATCGCGGTCAACCGTATGATGACCGCGTCGGTATGGGCGGTACTGATGCAGGGAATGCCCACCCTGCTGGTCAACGGTGACGTGGTGGACGGCGCGGTCAGCAACGATCCCGGTCAGGTCATCCGCGTATTCGGGACCAACGAAGATATGCAATCGGCATTGCGGTACGTCGATCCGCCCAACTTCTCGTCCGCGTTGTCGTCGGCGGTACAGACGCTGTGTGCCGACACCCTCGCCCAGAGCGGTGCCAACGCGGCGGCGCTCGGTGATATGGCACCCGACAACACCTCCGCCATCGTCGCGGTGCGCGAAGCGGCGATGTTGCCGTTACAGACGGTACGCAACCGCTATTTCGCGTTTTGCGAAGACGTGGCGCGGGTGTTTGCGGAGTTCTGGGTATGCGCGTACGGCAACCGTCCGCTCCGTATTCAGGACGAATGGGGTGCGTGGTATCTGCCGTTCGACGGCAACGATTACCGCGATCTGGTCATTCGCGCCCACGTGGACGTGGGCAACGCGAACCTGTGGAGTGAGAGTCAGACCATCGTCACCCTCGACAACCTGCTCGCGCGCGGAGTGATCAGTCCCGCGCAATACTTAAAACGGTTACCGCGCGGGGTGGTACCCGACGTGGAAGGGTTACTTCGTGAACCGATGCCGAGCGGGGAGGTGTCCGAATGAACGGAATGACCGTGTTCCGCCGCGCGATGCGGTTACTCAACTACACCGACACCGACGGTACGCTGAATGCCGCCGCGTCGGGGGAACTGTATAAACGGGCGCTTTCCATCGTGGATCAGTTGTGCGGTGAACTGTATCAAGCCGAAACGGGCGAATTTCCGCCGCCGCTTTCGTCCTTGTCCGAGCGGTTACCGTTATCCGACAAGGCGATCCGCATTCTGCCGTACGGGGTGGCGATGTTACTCGCGGCAAGTCGTGCCGACGCGGACAATCAACAATTGTTCGCGGCATTGTACGAATCGCGCCGCCGCACCCTTACCTATCCGACGCGTCGTACCGACGTGTTGCCGCGGGGGTGTGACCAATGAGGATACCCACCTTCGGCAACAATCCGAAACTGACGGCGGTGATGCCGTCCTTTTCGGGCGGTCTGAACCTGCGCGCGGGAAACGGACAGGTGAAGGACACCGAACTCACCGATTGCGATAACCTGTACTGGGAAGACGGGCAACTGCGCACCCGTGACGGGTGGATCTGCGGGGAATATCGACGGTACGACGCGAACGCGGATGCGACCGACAGTCGGTTTTACGCGCGTCGCGATCGTCTGTGGCAACTGGAACGCAGTGTGGTGGCAGACGGGGGGATCGTTACCGATTTCGTTCTCTACTGCTTTGACGCGGACGGGCAAAACCGAAGAGAGATGCTCACCCATCGCGTTCAGGACAGTCAAGGAACCTGCCTGTGCGCGCCGTCGGGCGGCGACCGACGGGAGTTCGTCTGGCTTCTGTATTTCAGTGACGGAACGGTGTTCGGGGTGAGCGAATACGGCAGAGGTACCGATCTGACCGATCAGATCTATCAGCCGCTTTGCCGTATCAACGGGACCCCGTCCGCCGACCGTACCGCGTCCCTTTCGGGGGTGGCGGTAGAAGGGCGAAACCGCCTGACGACGCGGTTTCGGTGCGCGTACACCGCCGACGGGACGGGGATCTATTACCGTCTGCCCGACGATACCGTATCGGTGGTATCGGCGACGGTAAACGGGGTGGAATACCCGCTCGGCACGGCGGTGGGCGGATACACGCTGAACGCGAGCGGTGTATGGTGTTGGTTTGAGAAAAGCGGTACCGCCGCGCCCTTTCCTGCCACCGCGCACAACGGGTTGATCGTCTGCGCGAACGGTCCCGACGGCGATGCCGCCGTGTGGGGGATGACGTTCGGGACTTGGTACGGCGGTATGGGCAACGCGCCCGACGGGACGCGGTTGTTTCTCGGCGGAAGCAGTAGTGCGATGGATACGGTCGTCTATTCTGCCGCCGCCGATCCGCTCTATTTCCCTGCCGACAACTATATTCAGGTGGGGTCGCCGTTATGGGCGGTGACCGCGTTCGGCAGGCAACACGGGGATCTGATCGTGTTTAAAGAAAACGAGATCTATGCCGCTACCTACGTACAGGGCGGCACGGTCAGTGTCGAGGCGGTAGAGAGCGGTCTGATCACCGATCTGCACGCGGCGGCAGCGGCATTCCCGATGACCCTTATCAGCGGGGATACGGGTTGCGATCTGCCCGATACGGTGGCGGTATACGACGGGCTTCTCACCTGGGGTTGCCGTGACGGGTCGGTATATGCGCTTTGCAATCCGTCCGCCAACACCACCTATCGGTTAAAACGCATAAACGACGCGGTGAAACCGTCGTTTACGCGAAAGGTCATCCGTGCCGCCGCGACCGTCTGTCGCGGACGGTATTGGTTGTTGTGGGAGAACACGTTGTGGCTGTACGGTGACGGAGTATGGTATCGGTGGTCGTGGCCGAAAAACGGGACCTCCGCGTACGCGGTATTTGCGATACAGGACGAGTTGCGGGTACTGGGAGCGCGGATCGACCGCACCGATTACGTGGGGCGGTGGTACTGGTTTTACCCGAGCGGCACACGCGACCGCGACGAATCGGACACCGATACGGCGACGTGGATGCCGGTCGTCGGGCGGTTGCGTACCAAGTCGTTTGATTTCGGTGCGCCCGAGACGTACAAGGCGGTGACCGAGGTTGCCGCCGAGATACAGTGCAACGGTGGGGTGACGGTGGGATACGTGACCGAGCAGGGGACGTACACCGACCGTCCCGTAAGACCCGACAAGGGTGGCGCGTTGTGCGTGACACCGAACCTTTGTCATCTGCGGCGGTTGGCGTTGCAGATGGAAGGGGAACGGTTGTGTGTGGGTGCGATGAGTGTCGCAGTGAAAGGCGGAATGAAGTGAGTAAGACGACGGTAACAAAAGAACAGATGCAGGCGATACTCGACGAGTACGTCCGCGAACAGACCGCCGCGACCGAAGCGGCGATCGCGGCATACGAGCGCAAGGTGGATGCCGAAACGCAGATCACCGAACAGCAGTTGCGCGAACGGATGCAGGAAGTATCCGCCGACGCGAAGGCGAAGTACGACAAAGCGGCGGTCAAGGCGATCATTGACCGCCGCGCGGCGGCGGAACAGGTGGCGCGGTGGGGGTTATCCCGATCGGGGACGGCGAAGACCCGTTTACAGGGGGTCGACAATGCCGCCGCGACCGCCGTGAAACAGGCGGCGGCGACCGAACGGCGGTCGCTTTCGGCGCTGTCGCAACAGTTGCACAACGCGACTAAGACGGCGCAGTCGAAAAAGGATCAGTATGCCGCCACGGCGCGAAAGACGCTCGCCAACAGAACCGCGTCCAAGCGGGTGACGCTGATGAAAGGGGTGACGGGATGAGCGACGTTTTACACAGGGCACAGTTTACCGTTGGGATAGACACGGGTGAAGTGACGCCCAACGTGGTGATGGAGATGGGGTATACGGGCGATCACCTGAACGCGGAAGTGTCGTTTCGGGTATACACGGTGGGCGGGGAATACCGTCTGGAGATCGTGGACGGAAACGGCGCGTACGACATCACCGAACCGTTGGTGTCCGACGAGGACGGGTACGTGACCTACCGTATCCCGTCGTCCTGGACGGCGCCGGGTACGGCGACGGTACGGCTCATTGAATACGGTGAGGACGGACGGGTATCGCATTTCGCGCCGGTATCCCTCTTTTTCGCCGACCGCGAAGAGGGGGAACGCGCCGAGTATTGTCGACCGCGCTTTGAAACGTTGCTGGTAACGGCGGAAGAGGCGGTGGAGAATGCCAATGCCGCCGCCGACCGCGTGTTGGCGGTGGACGGTATGTTACAGCAGGTCGAAGAGCGGTCGAAAGCCGCCGACGCGTTTGCCGCAGAGGCGAACGCGCTGTCGCAAGAGGCGAACGCGTTGTCAAAAGAGGCGACCGCGCTGTCGCAGACTGCGAAAACGGCGGCAGAGCAGGCGGAGGAATCGTCGCAGGACGCGCTGGCTCGTGCCGCGAGTGTGAAAGGGGTGTACGTCGGCAGCGGTGAGATGCCCGACGGATACCACCTGCAGATCGACCCGAGCGGGGCGGCGGTGCCGTTTGATGAGATCGCGCCGCCGGAGATGGCGGTCATCTACGAGGGGGATCCCTGTACCGGCGGGTATGCGAACAGTTATGCGGTGAGGGAGATCCCTGCCGACGAGGTGCTGAACCGATACTACATTTACCGTATTTTCCGATTGTGGGTGGGGGACGTCTACGAGGCGCCGCAAGAGGTGACGAGTATGTTGTTGATCACCGATCCGTCGACCGATCCGGACGATTCGTTGGTCGGCACGGCGGTCACCCACGACCATAAAGGGAACCGTTATGAGGTGGAACTTCATCACACCGACGGTTCGTTCTCGGTGATCGGGACCCGTTACGACAAGGACGATAACACGTTTCCGCTCGGCATTTATCGGTTGGTTGGCATTATATAGGAGGTAGGAAGATGGCAATTCTGAAAGTACGGGATGCGGACGGCACGGTACACGAACTGCTCGCCATTCGCGGTGAGAAGGGCGAGAAGGGCGACGCGGGCGAGGTGGATTACGCGCTCGCGGCGAACGCGGTAAAGGGGAGTGTGACGGGTAACCCGTTACGCATCGGTGATATCTCGCCGTTTTGCCGCGAGATCTCGCTTTCGGCGAGTGTCGGCGGGGCGACGACGGCGATGTACGGGAAAAACCTGTTGGATCTGTCGCAGGCGACCGCGTTCACCCGTTGTGCCTACGACGAGCAGACGGGGATGGTGACCAGCAACATCGAGAACTCGTATTACTGTTCGTTTGCGGTCACCTATCTGAGCGAGATGTTGATGGCGTGTCGCGGTCAGGCGCTGACCTTTTCGGTGGATCAACCGAACCTTGAGGCGGGAACGACGGTGGTCATTTACGGGACCAAGACCGACGGCGGGACCTACCAGACGATGGAGTCGCTGGGAAGCGCGTCGGTCACCTTTACGGTGGACGAGGAATTTACGAGCATCGAGCGGGTGGTGTTCCGATTTAACCAGTTTGCGAAAACGCATACCGACCAGCAGTCGGTGATCGACAACTTTCAGTTGGAGATGGGGGACACACCCACCGCGTACGAGCCGTACGTCGCGCCGCAGACGGTGACGGCGGATACGGCGGTCGCGGTATCGCAGGAAACGGTCACGCTGGTTGCCGACGACGAGGTGGAACTGACCGTCCGCTACAACCGCGATCTGAACAAGGTGATCGCGGCGATCGAGGAGGCATTACGATGAGCAGTCGGGTATTACAAAAAGGGAAAAACCGTGTGACGCAGGGGTATTCGTCGGCGCATAAGGCGGTGGATCTCGGCAGGGAACACGTGACGGGGGAACCCGTCATCGCCCATTCCGACGGGGTGGTCACCTTCTGTCAGACGGGACATAAAAACCAAAAAGGGGCGCGTGGAAACGCGAGTTACGGCAACTGCGTGAAACTGAATCACGGGCAGGGGTACGAAACGCTGTACGCGCATCTGGCGACGGTGAAGGTGAAGTACGGCGACGCGGTCAAGCGCGGACAGGTGATCGGGACGATGGGAAATACGGGGAACAGTTACGGTACCCACCTGCATTTTGAGGTGCGGCAAAACGGAAAACACGTTGATCCCACCGCCTATCTCACTGACGATCTGCCGATCGCGGCGGCGCCGACGGTTACTTATCGCGCGTATACCAATCGGTGGTTACCGTGGGTACAGGATTGCAACGACCGCGATATCGACGGGTACGCGGGGGTGACGGGGCAACGCGCGTCGGCAATACAGGCGAAGCCGAGCGTCGGGTCGCTGAAATACCGCGTTCACCTGCTGGGCGGCGGATGGTTGCCGTTCGTCATCGACGACACCGATCACGCGGGGGTACGCGGTCGACCGATCGACGCTGTGCAGATGCAGTTGGTGGGTGCCGACGGGTATGAAGTACAGTACCGCGTATCCCCCGTACATAACGGCGGATGGTACGGGTGGTGTACGGGACACACCGACCGTACGGGTGACGGGTACGCGGGGGTATTCGGGAAACCGATCGATTGCATACAGATGCGGATCGTGAGGGCGGCGACATGACCGTGAGTGCCGTTGCCGCGTTGATCGGGGAGATCGGGGTGTTGCTGTCGGTGGTTCTGCCGATGGTGGTGAGTATTCGCCGTGTGGCGAACGGGCAGAAGTGCCAGTTGCGCAGTGAGATGTTGCGCATCTACTACCATAACCGCGAACACACCCGTATCCGCCAGTACGAATACGAGAATTTTACGTTGTTGTACGAGGCGTACAAGGCACTCGGCGGCAATTCGTTTATCGACCGTATCCGACAAGAAGTGAACAGATGGGAGATCGTGACGTAATGAAAGAGATGATCAAAACGGTGCTGGGACGGTTTCGGTCGTGGGCGGTATGGGTATCGCTGGCGGCGCTCGCCGTGTTCTGCGCCAAGACGTTTTTAGGGGTGGACATCGCCGACGTGACCGACGGGTTGTTAAACGTCCTGTTGCCGTGTCTGGTGGCATTCGGGATCGTCAACGACCCGACGAACAAACACGGACTGTGACAAAGGTCACCGTCCGAGTGATATGTTTGCTTCGCAAACGTGAAGGTGTCCGCTGCGCGGACGAATCATAGACGGGCGGCAGGTTGCCGCCCGTTTTTCTCTTGCGGCGGAACGGGCGGTGTGGTATAGTAGAAAGGAGAGAGTAAAAATGAGTTTGGAAGCGGCAATTGCTGCTGCGGCAGTCAATCAAAATCAATTGTCCCCTAGGGTAACACGACATATCCGAACCCGCCTTAAAGCGGGATGTTTCGGGTATTTGCGCCTAATTTGTCCTCGCAAGGCGGAAGCCTTGCTTCGCCCAACTTGAACACAAATCCCTCGAAATCTCCTCGCTTTCAGGTCGAAGATTTTTGAGCGTGTGGATTTTTGTTCGAGCAAGGCACAAAACGCAGCCAATACACCCGTATTGGTGAGTATTTTAACGAAGGGTCGAGCGAAAATCCGCCGCTCAAAAACGGAGTTCGAATATGTCGCGCTACCCTAAAATAACAGTGAGCACGAGATATAAGCATTGGGTCAGCAGAGCGGATTCGAGAAGGTGTCAAGACTGCGAAGACAATCACGGAAAAATCTGGTTGGTTGAAGAAACACCTCGACCAAAACCGCCGATCCATTTTGCTTGTCGTTGTACCATTGAGCGAATGTCCGCGATTGCGGCGGGAGCGGCAACCATTCACGGTGTGAACGGTGCTGATTGGACGCTTAAATATGAAGGACGGTTGCCGGAGTATTACGTAACAGAGGCGGAGGCAAAAGCGGCAGGGTGGAAGCCGAGCAAATGGCCGTCCAATTTTGTGCCGGGGAAAGTAATTACAAAAGGGATTTACAAAAACCTTAATAATCATTTACCGCAAGTTTCGGGACGTATTTGGTATGAAGCAGACATCAATTACGAAAAAGGAAAACGGAACGATCAGAGAGTTGTGTGGTCAAATGACGGGTTGATGTTTGTGACTTACGATCATTACAAAACGTTTTATGAAATTATATAAGGAGTGTGTACAAATGAAAAGAGTAACGTTAGACCTGACGGGATGCCGAACGACGCGAGAGTTGCACGAACGCATTCAGAAGGTGCTCGATTTTCCCGATCATTACGGTAAAAATCTGGATGCGTTTTGGGATTGCATCAACTGTGATTGCGACGTGAATTTCGTGACGATCGTGGGGAGCGGCTCGGTTGCGCCGGATCTGCGGCGGACGGTAAGCATCATATTGGAGTTGCTGGAAGAGAACAAGCAAGATTGGGCGAATTCCGATTGGTTGTTTGATTACGAGATCGTCAGTTGAGGTTTTCGGAGGCAAGTAAAATGAAATATCTCGATTGTGTTGAAGTAATCGTTGAGAAAGAAGAATATGCAAAGCACGGTGTCCATAAAGGAATGCAGGGTGTGATTTGGTTGGAAGAATGCACAAACGGTGAGTGGGACGGTTTCGGTCGTGGGCGGTATGAGTATCGCTGGCGGCACTCGCCGTGTTCTGCGCCAAGACGTTTTTAGGGGTGGACATCGCCGACGTGACCGACGGGTTGTTAAACGTCCTGTTGCCGTGTCTGGTGGCATTCGGGATCGTCAACGACCCGACGAACAAACACGGACTGTGACGGGGGCGGCGCGTAGGCGCCGCAGTGAAATGTTGCCTGTGGCAACGTGAAATTTGTCTTCGACAAGTGAAATTCGGCTTCGCCGAGTGAAATTCCGCCTGCGGCGGAGTGAAGGTGTCGCCTGACGGCGACGGATTGTAAACGGGCGGCTATCAGCCGCCCGTTTTTCTCTTGCGGCGGAACGGGCGGTGTGGTATAGTAGAAAGGAAAGAATAAAATGTTGGACTATTTGATAGAGGTTATGACAGCAGCGGTGCGTGGCGAGCGACTGCCACAAGCACCGAAATGGAATAAATGGGTTCACAGAATTTTGAGCGAAAACCACTGCGATGAATGTTTGAAACTTGACGAGTGTTGGTTCCATGCAGACAACACGCCGAAATGGCCGCACCATCCGTTTTGTCATTGTATATTGGAGAATGTTTCGTATGAAGATGTGATGAATGAGGCTGTGGCAATTACACAGTACAGCAAGTTCGATCCATATTTGTTTAACACACAAAAAACGTATCCGCACAACAAGGAGAAACTTTTTAATGCGTGGGGATATACAGTAGCAGACGCTAAGTGGCTTCAAAAGGAGATAGAAAAGCAAGGTTTGGAGAAGTATATATCCGGAGACTATTCACTTGGCAAATTGGATGAGAATGGACAAAGAATAAGCATAAGGGTAGAAATTCCGCGAAAAGACAAGTCTCAAATGGCAACATTCGTTACCGGATGGATGGTATGCAATAACGGTACAATTAAATTGATAACACCCTATGGAGGAACATGATGATGAAAGAAATGGATTGTGTGCGTATTACGGTCGAAAAAGAGCGGTACGCCGACGAAGGCGTTCATAAAGGTATGTATGGTTGGATTTGTCTGGATGATTGCAGCAACGGATATTGGCTTGTTAACGTTCCGCAATGCTACGACAAACCGGACATTGCGACCCTGTCGGTACACGAAAAAGATATGGAAATCGTACACATAATGGACGCCGCCGTAAACGAGCGTATCAAAGCCGAATGGGACAGGCGGCAATTTGAGTTATGAGTTATGAGTGAAGGTGTCGCCTGACGGCGACGGATCATAGGTTCGCCTACGGCGAACAGTGAAATGTTTGCTTCGCAAACGTGAAGGGAGGGCTTCGCCCTCCCTTTTTCTCTTGCAGTGATGGGAAAAGCGTGGTACAATGAAAAAAAGGAGATGATCGCGGTGAACCACGTAAAAGTAACGATCGCGGGAATGGAATTTCGCATCGTGACCGACGAAGCGCCCACCTACGTGATGGCATTGGCACAGGAACTGGACAAGAAATTAAGCGTTGCGCTGATGGGGAATTCGCAGTTATCGGTCGCGAAAGCGGCGGTGCTGACCGCTCTCGAAAACGCGGACGCGGCGCACAAAGCGAAAGCCGACGCGGACAACCTGCGTAAAAACTTAACCGAAGTACTGGACGAAAACGCAAAACTGCGTGAACAGATGCGCGCGGGACAATTGCGGTTTGATTAAGTATGGA
>CAYSPZ010000026.1:0-21951 GCA_964433065.1 uncultured Eubacteriales bacterium
CGGATTTCCGCTTCATCTTCGTTAAAATACTCGCGAATACGTACAGTATTCGCTGCGTTTTGTGCCTCGATTAAGCAAAAATTCGCTCTTTTTAAAATCTATGACCTCAAAGCGAGGAGATTTTGAGAGATTTTTGCCCAATTTGGGCGAAGCAAGGCTTTCGCCTTGCGAGAACAAATTAGGTGAAAAGCACCGAAATATACCGCTTTGAGGCAGGTTCGGGCTGCTCGTGTCACCTTATTGACGGAGGATCTATGCATTTATTCGACCTGCATTGCGATACGCTGTATGAATGTGAAAAGCAAGGGTTTTCCCTTTCGGTAAACCCGTTACAACTGGACCTGACTCGCGGTCGACGATACGCACCGTGGAGTCAGGTTTTTGCCGTTTGGGTACCCGATACGTTGCGCGGCCACGCAGCATTTGAATGGTGTTGTGATTGTTTGCACAGCGCCCGCGCACAGGCGGCATCGCACAAGGATCAACTGGTTATTGTGACCGACACCGATTCGTGGAACAACGCGATGACGGGCAACCGTTGTGCCGCCGTCTTAGCGGTGGAAAGCGGCGCGGCGATCGGGGGAGATATCCGCAATTTGTCGGCATTATTCCGGTTGGGTGTGCGTATTTTAACGGTGACCTGGAACGGTGAAAACGAATGGGGTTACGGGTGTGAATGCGATGCCGGCAAGGGATTAAAACCGTTCGGCAAACAGGCGGCGGCAGAAGCAGAGCGGCTCGGGATGATCCTGGATGTTTCGCACCTGAATGAAAGTGGTTTTTGGGACGTGGTACAGATAACGCGCAACCCCTTTATTGCCGGTCACTCGGTGTCCTACACCGTGCATCCGCACGTGCGGAATCTGAAAGACGACCAGTTTACCGCCATCGTGCAACGCGACGGCGTGGTGGGGATCAATTTTTGTAAGGCACAGTTGGGTGAGCAAACGTGGGATGCCGTATACCGTCATATCGATCATTTCCTGTCGCTCGGCGGGGAACGAACGGTCGCATTCGGCGGCGATCTGGACGGGACGACGTTACCACCCGACTGGAACGGCATCGCCGTTTATGAGGATTTATGGGAGTATTTGTCGAAAAAAGGCTATAAAGACCCCTTACTTCAACAAATTTTCTTTGAAAATGCCGCAAAATTTTTCACGGACGCTTTACAAAGGGCATCAAATGCGGTAAAATGATACGGATAATGTTATAAAGGCAGGTTTTTGCAATGATGTATAACAGTACACGGGACGTCACCGTTAAAGCGACCGCCGCCGAGGCGATCGCCGCGGGTATTTCCGTCGAAGGCGGGTTGTTCGTACCCGAACGGTTGCCGCAACTGTCGGCAGAGGATATCGCGGCACTGGTACCGTTGTCCTACGTGGATCGGGCAACGGCGGTGTTATCCCGTTTCCTTACCGATTTCACCGAAAGAGAAGTGGCGGAATGTACGAGCAGTGCTTATACGGAAGAGCGGTTCGGCTCGACCGATATCGCGCCGCTCTACCGTTTGAGCGACGGTGAGTACGTGCAGGAACTGTGGCACGGTCCCACCTGCGCGTTCAAGGATATGGCATTGCAGATACTGCCGCACTTGATGCGCGTATCTGCCGCCAAGACCGCCGAGGGGAAGGAGATCGTCATTCTGGTCGCCACCTCGGGGGACACGGGTAAAGCGGCACTGGAAGGATTCCGCGACGCACCGCACACCCGTATTTTAGTGTTTTATCCCGAAGACGGGGTCAGTCCGATGCAGAAACTGCAAATGACCACTCAGGAAGGCGACAACGTCGGTGTATGCGCAATACGCGGCAATTTTGACGACGCGCAGTCGGGTGTCAAAGCGATCTTTACCGATGAAGCGGTGAGAGCGCGTTTGGCGGGACAGGGGATGCAGTTCTCCTCCGCCAACTCCATCAACTGGGGACGGTTGGTACCGCAGATCGTGTATTACATTTCTGCGTACTGTGATCTGTTAAAACAGGGTGTCATTCACAACGGTGATCCCATCAACGTGACGGTACCGACGGGTAACTTCGGGAACATTTTAGCGGCATACTACGCCCGCGAGATGGGTGTGCCGATCCGTAAACTGATCTGTGCTTCCAACTGCAACAACGTGTTGACCGACTTCTTACAGAGCGGTACATACGATCGCAACCGTCCGTTCCATACGACGGTGTCGCCGTCGATGGACATTCTCATCTCTTCCAACCTGGAACGTTTGTTGTATCATCTGTCGGGTAACGACGATGCCGCCGTCCGCGAATGGATGGGACAACTTGCCAAAGACGGACGGTATACCGTGCCGTCGGCATTGTTCGAAAAGATCACGGCATTGTTCGCCGCCGGATGGTGTGACGATGCCGATACGATGGCGACCATTCGTCGCGTGTACGAGGAAAAAGGGTATCTGTGCGACACCCATACCGCCGTTGCGGTCAAGGTGTACGAGCAGTACCGTGAGAACACGGGAGATACGACCCCGACCGTGATCGCCTCTACCGCCAACCCGTACAAGTTTACCGCCAGCGTGTTGCAGGCGGTGGAACCGACCGCGACGGTCGAGGACGAATTCGAACGGTTGGAGCGGTTGTTTGACAAAACGGGATGTCCCATTCCGAAACCGCTTGCCGGACTCAAAGATAAAACGCCGCGTTTCAACGGTTGTTGCGACCGCGAAACGATGGAGCAGGCGGTATACGACCTGTTACATATCCGATGAGAGGAGCGTGAGGGTGTGGCGTTGTTTGCGATTGCCGACACGCATCTCTCGTTCGGAACGGATAAACCGATGGATATCTTTCGGGGGTGGACCGACTATGTCGAGCGGTTGGAAACCCAGTGGCGGCGGTTGGTAGCACCCGAAGATACCGTGGTGATCGCGGGGGATATCTCGTGGGGAATGACGATGGAAGAGGCATTGCCCGACTTTGAGTTTTTACACCGCCTGCCCGGCCGCAAGCTGCTGTTCAAAGGCAACCACGATTATTGGTGGTGTACCCGTCGCAAGATGGATCTCTTCTTTGAGGAACACGGTCTTGACAGTCTGCGGATCGTTCACAACGACGCGGTGGTGGTCGACGACCGTTTCGCCGTTTGCGGTTCACGCGGCTGGTTTTACGACGATGCCGAACCCGATAACGCGAAAGTGTTGGCACGTGAAGCAGGGCGGTTGACCGCCTCTATTCAAGCGGCAAAACAGAGCGGTAAAACACCGATCGTATTTTTACATTATCCGCCCATTTTTGACGGGCGCGAATGTGAAGAACTGTTGCAGGTGTTGCGGCAGGAAAAGATCGAGCGGTGCTATTACGGACACGTTCATGCCGCAGGGATCCGACAAGCGTTTCAGGGTGATTACGACGGGATCCGTTTTCGGTTGATATCGGGTGACGCGCTGGGATTTTGCCCGTTACACGTTCCGTTTCTTGAAAAAGACAGTGAAAATGCGTAATTTTTTATAAAAAAGTAAAATAATGGTAGAAATCCAACACAAGATGTGTTATAATAATTCGAATTTATTGGATTTACAAAATCATAGGAGGCAAACAAAATGGCATTGGTAAACGCAAAGAAAGTGGACACGAACCGTGTCGAGTTGGAAATCGAGGTCGGCGCAGAAGCGTTTGAAGCGGCAGTTGCGGCGGCATATAAAAAGAACATCGGCAAATTCAACGTGCCCGGTTTCCGTAAAGGTAAGGCGCCCCGCGCGTTCGTAGAGAAGATCTACGGCACCGGTGTGTTCTATGAGGACGCTGTCAATGCGATCTATCCGACCGCGTTGCAGGAAGCGATCGATGCGTCCGAGTACGAGTATGTGGAAGATAAGATCGATTTCGACGTGACGTCGGTGGACGAGAACGGTCTCAAATTCAAAGCGGTCATCACCGTGAAACCCGAGATCGAAGTGACCGAATACAAAGGCTTAAAAGCCGCGAAGAAGACCGTTTCGGTGAAAGAAGCGGATATCAACGCGGAACTGGCAAAAATGCAGGATCGCAACTCCCGTTTGGTAACGGTGGAAGACCGTGCCGCGCAAAACGGTGATACCGTTGTGTTTGATTTTGACGGTTACGTGGACGGCGTAGCGTTCGACGGCGGTAAGTCGGAGAACTTCTCGTTGGTGCTCGGTTCCGGTCAGTTCATCCCCGGTTTCGAAGACCAGATCGTCGGCAAAAAACCGGAGGAAGAATTTGACGTTAATGTGACCTTCCCCGAAGAATATCATGCGGAAAACCTCGCGGGCAAACCCGCCGTGTTCAAATGCAAACTGCACGAGATCAAGGCGAAAGAATTGCCCGAACTCAACGACGATTTCGCCAAAGACTGCAGTGATTTCGATACCCTCGACGAACTCAAAGCCGATGTGAAAGCAAACCTAAAAAAACAACGCGAAGCGGCGGCGGAAGAAGCGTTTGAGACCGAGATCATCAACCTGTTGATCGCGAACGTCAAAGGCGAGATCCCCGAAGCCATGTACGAAAACCGTGTGAACGACAGCGTGCAGGATTTTGCTTACCGTCTGCAATCGCAGGGCCTGGATCTGGACACCTACCTCAAATACACCGGTATGGATATGGAAGCGTTCCGTCAAGGCTTCCGTGAACAGGCGGAGAAGACCGTGAAGGTTCGTCTGGCACTCGAAAAGATCGTGAAACTCGAAAACATCGAAGTGACCGACGAAGAAATGGAAGCGGAATTTGCGAAATATGCCGAACAGTATAAACTGGAAGTGGAACAGGTCAAATCCTTTATCCCTGCGGCGGAACTCAAAAAAGATCTGGCGGTCGGCAAGGCAATGCAACTTGTCAAAGACAATGCCGTGAAACCCACCAAAGCGAAGAAAACCGAAAAAGCCGATTAAGTTTTCCGAAAACGGCGATACTCATCAGTGGAACAGACTGAAAGAAAGGAAGAACGGATATGAGCACATTGGTTCCTTACGTTGTGGAACAGACCAGTCGCGGCGAACGCAGTTACGATATTTTCTCCCGTTTGCTCAACGACCGCATCATTATGCTGTCGGACGAAGTGAACGATGTGACCGCGTCGCTCATCGTGGCACAATTACTGTATTTGGAAGGACAGGATCCCGACAAGGATATTCATCTGTATATCAACAGCCCCGGCGGTTCCCCCCCCGCGGGTATGGCGATCTATGACACGATGCAATTCATCAAATGTGACGTGTCGACCATCTGCGTCGGTATGGCAGCCAGTATGGGATCGTTTTTACTGGCGGCAGGTACCAAAGGCAAACGTCTGGCATTGCCCAACAGTGAGATCATGATCCATCAACCGCTCGGCGGTGCCAAAGGACAGGCGAGCGATATCAAGATCCAGGCGGAGCATATCCTGTTCATCCGTAATCGTATGAACACGTTGTTATCCGAAATGACCGGTCAACCGTTCGACGTGATCGAGAAGGATACCGACCGTGATAACTGGATGACGGCGGAAGATGCCGTTCGCTACGGTATCATCGATAAAGTGATCGAAAAACGCCAATAAGAGAGGAAAAACGCTATGGCGATAAATGACGGCGAACGCACCATATCCTGTTCGTTTTGCGGCAAAGCACAGGACGAGGTCTACCGCTTGATTGCCGGTCCCGGTGTGTATATCTGTAACGAATGCATTGAGTTGTGCAGTGAGATCTTGGCAGGCGGTGACGCCGCCCGCCGCCGCACGGCTTCTGCCGATGACTCGTTCGTGTTGCCGACCCCCCGTGAGATCAAAGAATCGCTGGACGAATACGTGATCGGACAGGACGCGGCAAAGGTAGCGTTGTCGGTAGCGGTGTATAACCACTACAAACGCATTTATATGCAGACCGAATCCACCGTCGAACTCGGTAAAAGCAACGTATTGTTGCTCGGCCCGACCGGTGTCGGGAAGACCGCGCTGGCACAAACACTGGCAAAGACGCTCAACGTGCCGTTTGCGATTGCCGATGCGACCACCTTGACCGAAGCAGGTTACGTGGGCGAAGACGTGGAAAACATCTTGCTCCGCTTGCTGCAGGCGGCGGAAGGAAACGTCGAACGTGCGCAACGCGGCATCATCTACGTGGACGAGATCGACAAGATCGCCCGACGCAGTGAAAACCCGTCCATCACCCGCGATGTGAGCGGTGAAGGGGTACAACAAGCGTTGCTCAAGATCTTGGAGGGAACGGTATCCAACGTACCTCCGAACGGCGGACGCAAACATCCGCAACAAGAATTTATACAGATCGATACCAGTAACATCCTGTTCATTTTGGGCGGCGCGTTTGACGGTATCGAGAAGATGGTAGAAAAACGTCTGTCCTCGGGCGCACTTGGTTTTGCCAACGAGGTGAAATCCAAAAAAGAATTCGCACAGGCGGAAATGTACCGTCAGGTGGTACCGCAGGATCTTATCAAGTTCGGTTTGATCCCCGAACTGGTAGGTCGTATGCCGGTCATCACCGCGTTACAACCGCTGGATGCGGACGCACTGGTCAAGATCCTGAGCGAACCGAAGAACGCGTTGACCAAACAGTACACGAGTTTGCTCGGTATGGACGGTGTGGAACTGGTATTTGAAGACGATGCGTTACGCGCGATTGCTGAGAAGACCATTAAGCGGAACATTGGCGCCCGCGGGTTGCGCTCTGCGATGGAAGAGGTATTGACCGATCTGATGTTTGATCTTCCGTCCGATTACACGGTGGAAAAGGTGATCATCACCCGCGCGTGTATCGAGGAAGGTGCCGCACCTGAGCGTGTCTATAACCCCGACAAAAAGCCGAACCGTATCCGTACCCCCGGCAAAAAGATGACGCATCGCAACAAAGCGACAGCGTAGGGTGGCGCGACATATTCGAACCCGCCTTAAAGCGGGATGTTTCGGGTCCTTGTGCCCAATTTGTTCTCGCAAGCGTAATACAACGACCCGTCAGCAGGCGACCGCTTTGTGCGACCGGCTGCTGACTTTTTCATAGGAGTGAATCAAGATGGGAATGCAAAAACGAGTTGCCCGAGCCACGCAATATCCGGTTATGGCATTGCGCGGCCTTGTGGTGTTTCCCGACCAATCGATGACATTTGAAGTTGCACGGGAAAAATCCGTGAAAGCGTTGGAAACGGCGGTAAACGGGGATCAGTGCTTGTTGCTCGTTTGCCAAAAAGATATGGCGCTTGACGATCCGACGGTAATGGATCTGTACCCGATGGGAACGGTCGCGCGAGTCCGACAGGTGGTAAAACTGCCGAACGATTCGTTCCGTATTGCGGTGGACGGATTGTACCGCGCACGGATCCGTGAGGTAATCCAGACCGAGCCGTGTTTATTTGCCGACGTGCGCGAATGCTTGCAACGTCCCATTTTGGAACCGATGCTTGAAAAAGCGTTGGTACGGGAATGCCGCGCGGTATTTGAGGAATACGTTCATTTATCGGGTGAGACCCCCGATTCCGTGGCAAAGATCGCGGCGATACGGCGCGGCGGCGCATTGGCGGACGCGATCACGGCGGCATTACCCGCGCCTGCGGAAGAAAAGCAGACCGTTTTGGAAGCACTTTCGGTCGAAGAACGAATGGAGAAGTTGCTCAAACTGTTGATGACCGAAGTGGATCTGTTGCGCCTTGAAAAGGGAATTGAACAAAAGGTGCAACAGGCAATCGATAAAAATCAACGCGACTATTACCTGCACGAGCAGATGAAAGCAATCGCCGATGAACTCGGTGACAACGACAGTCCAATGGAAGAGGCGGAAGAATTACGCGCCAAACTGAAAGAACTGTCGCTGCCGCAAGCGACGTTTGAGAAATTAAACAAAGAATGTGACCGCTTAGCCAAAATGCCGTTCGGTTCGCACGAAGCGGCGGTCATCCGCGGTTATCTCGACACCTGTTTGGAATTGCCGTGGAACCGTTACAGTACCGAAAAGACCGATCTCGCCCGTGCGAAAAAGATCTTAGACCGCGACCATTACGGATTACAAAAGGTCAAAGAGCGTATTTTGGAATTATTGGCGGTACGAAAATTGACAGGCGGTACCAAAGGACAGGTCGTCTGTCTGGTCGGCCCTCCCGGTGTGGGTAAAACGTCGATCGCGCGCTCTATTGCTGAGGCGCTCGGTCGTGAATATGCCCGCGTATCGTTCGGCGGTGTGAAGGACGAATCGGAGATCCGCGGACACCGTAAGACGTATATCGGGTCGATGCCCGGACGGATCGTTCACGCGATCCAACAGGCAAAGACGATGAATCCGCTCATCCTGCTTGACGAGGTGGACAAACTCGGGAACAGTTATAACGGCGATCCGTCGTCGGCATTGCTGGAAGTGTTGGACACCGAACAGAACAAAGCGTTTGTGGATCACTATCTGGAAGTACCGATCGATCTGTCACAAGTGTTGTTTATTACCACCGCGAACAACGCGGAGGATATCCCCGCACCGTTATACGATCGTATGGATGTGATCACCCTGTCCAGTTACACGGCGGAAGAAAAGTATCATATCGCGCGTAAACATCTGGTGAAAAAGCAGTTGTCGGAAAACGGGTTGACCGCCGCGCAACTGAAGATCCGCGAAGATGCGTTGCGGTTGATCATCGACGGGTATACGCGCGAGGGCGGTGTGCGTCAATTGGATCGCTTGATCGCCAAGATCTGTCGCAAGTGTGCGCAACAGGTGGTGGCGGAAGAAGCCGAAAGCATCACGGTGACCGCCAAAATACTGGAAACGTATTTGGGTCCGCGCAAGTTTAAAGAAGAAGCGGACGACCGTATCGACGAAGTTGGTGTGGTGAACGGGTTAGCGTGGACGGCGGTCGGCGGTGAAACGATGCCGATCGAGGTTGCGGTATTAGAGGGAAGCGGTAAGATCGAACTGACCGGTTCACTCGGCGACGTGATGAAAGAATCGGCGCGTACGGCGATCAGTTACGTGCGTTCCCGTACTGAGCGTTGGAACATAGACAAGGATTTCTATAAGACCAAAGACATTCACATCCACGTTCCGGAGGGCGCGGTACCGAAAGACGGACCGTCGGCGGGTGTGACGATGGCAACCGCGATGATCTCGGCATTGACGGGAATTCCCGTGCGGCACGACGTGGCGATGACAGGTGAGATCTCGTTGCGCGGACGGGTGTTGCCGATCGGCGGATTGAAAGAAAAAACGATGGCGGCATACCGTCACCGTATCGGTACGGTGGTCATCCCGAAAGACAACGAACCCGATCTGGCGGAAATTGACGAAACGGTGAAAAACAAGTTGCGTTTTGTGACCGCCAAAACGGTAGATACCGTTGTGGAAACGGCATTGGTATCGCAATAATACCATAACACGCGCATACGAACCCGCCTAAAAGTGTGTTTTTTTGGCGACTTACGGCTTGTTAGCCTTGCTTTGCGTCAGCAAAGCGGCGGCTGCCGCACCGAAACTCGCTCAAAACATCATCACTTTTAGGTCATATTGAGTTTCTGTGGAACGGGTTTTTGCGTGTGTAAGGCACAAAACGCAACCAATACTGTCGTATTGGTGAGTATTTTAACGCAACACAGGCGGAAATCCGTCCACAGAAACCGGAGTTCGTATGTGCGCGTTATGGTATAACGAAAGGACGGATCACTTTGAAGATCGAATCGGCGGTATATGAAATATCCGCAGGTGTCAGTGGACAACTGATTCCTTCGACCTTGCCGGAAATCGCGTTTTCCGGCCGCTCGAACGTAGGAAAATCCTCACTGATCAATAAATTGCTCAATCGTAAGAATCTTGCACGAACCAGCGCGACACCCGGAAAGACGGCAACCATCAACTTTTACAAGTTGGATACGATGCGGCTTGTTGATCTGCCGGGATACGGATACGCGAAGATCTCGCAATCGGAAAAGCAACGGTTCAGTCAGACGATCGAACACTATTTTGACGATGACCGCGACCTGCGGTTGGTGCTGCAACTCGTGGATATGCGGCATCCGCCGACGGCGGACGATCTGCAGATGATCGATTATCTGGTACAATGTGAGATCCCGTTTGTGATCGTGTTGACCAAATCGGATAAACTCAACAAGACCGAGCGTGAAAAACGGTTTTCGGCATTACAGGAAGAATTATCCGATTTCGAAGGAGTACAATGTATCCCGTTCTCGGCAATCAACGGCGAAGGCGTCGAAACGTTGCGCGAGATATTGGTTGAAGTTGCCGAAAATTAACAAAAACTGCCGTGACCGATGTGTCACGGCAGTTTGTATTTTATAAAAGAAAACGGATATACTATGTGTGAAACCAAATAAAGGAGGGGACACACGATGGACAAATGCCAGGAAAACCGTTCCATTCAATGTACGGTGGAACAGTGCCGTTATCATTGCGGTATGGAGAATTATTGTTCGCTGAACAGCATTAAAGTCGGAACGCACGAAAACAATCCGACCAAATGCGAATGCGTCGACTGCCAATCCTTTGAATGCAAATAAGGTGACAGGGTTCGAATCCTGTCACCTTAGGGTAACGCGACATATCCGAACCCGCCTTAAAGCGGGATATTTCGGGTATTTGCGCCCAATTTGTTCTTGCAAGGCGAGAGCCTGGCTTCGCCCAACTTGAACACAAATCCCTCAAAATCTCCTCACTTTAAGGTCGAAGATTTTTGAGTGTGCGGATTTTTGTTCGAGCAAGGCACAAAACGCAGCCAATACGCCCGTATTGGCGAGTATTTTAACGAAGGGTCGAGCGAAAATCCGCCCGTTAAAAACGGAGTTTGGATATGTCGCGCTACCCTAAGCAACGGTTTCAAAAAGCGGGTGAAAGCATTGCTTTCACCCGCTTTTGCGTTATCAGGAGAGAGATACCAGTTCTTTCATCGTGTAGAACCCTGCGGGTTTTCCGCACAGAAAACGGGCGGCATTGACCGCGCCGACCGCAAATACCTCTTTGGATTGTGCGGTGTGCGAGAGGGTGATACATTCGTCGTGACCCGCGAACAGAATGTCGTGTTCACCGACAATAGTACCGCCGCGGATCGCGCTGAATCCGATCTCGTGAGGATCACGTTTTTGACGCGTTGCGTGACGGTCGAACACATACGACGGCTCGTATGAAAGGCCGTCCTTCACGGCTTCGCCCAACATAAGCGCCGTACCCGAAGGGGCATCGATCTTTTGATTGTGGTGCTTCTCAATGATCTCGATATCGAAACCGTCACCGAGCACGGCGGCGGCTTTCTTCGCGAGTTCGGCAAGCAGACTGACACCGAGCGACATATTCGCACTGAAAAATACGGCGACCGATTCGGCAGTCTTGTGAATGGCTTCTATCTGCTCACCCGACAAACCCGTTGTGCAGATGACCGCGGGGGTGCGGTTCGCTTTCGCATATGCCAAAATACCGTCAAGGCAGGAGGGGTGCGAAAAATCCACAATGACGTCTGCCGAAACAGTGCATTCCAAAAGGTCGGTAAACACGGGGTAGTCATTCGCCGTTTCGGTGTGAATATCCACACCTGCCACGATACGGCAATCATCCCGTTTCGCAACGCACGCGGTGACGAAACGACCCATTTTGCCGTTGCAACCGCACAAAAGAATGTTGGTCATAAAGATACCTCTCTTTTATGAAATAAGGTGATGGCGCGTTAATACGTCGCGCAGGTGCTGTTTCGCGTTGTCGTCCATTTCACAGAGCGGCAGACGACACGCGCCTACGTCAAAGCCCATTTGGTTGAGTGCTTCCTTGACGGGGATGGGGTTGACGTCCGAGAACAACGCGTCGATCAGATCCAGATACTGCAACTGTAACCGCCGCGCCGTATCGCAGTCACCGTCGGCAAAGGCGGCGCACATACGGTGCGTTTCGGCGGGAAGCACGTTGGAGAGTACCGAGATAACACCTTTGGCGCCGAGCGACATCATCGGGACGATGAGATCGTCGTTTCCCGAATAGATATCAATGTCGCACAATGCCGCGATCTGCGCCGTTTCGGACAGGTTGGGGTTGGCTTGTTTGATCGCAACCACCTGCGGGAGTTTATACAACTGAGCCACCGTTTTGGGTTGAATGTTGACACCCGTACGGGAGGGGACGTTGTAAAGGATCATCGGCAGATCCACCGCCGCGGCGATCGCACAATAGTGCGCGATCAGTCCGCGTTGGGAGGTCTTGTTGTAGTAGGGGGTGACGAGCAATAACCCGTCGGCACCCATCGCCTTAGCGTCCTTGGATAAACGGATACAATGATCGGTATCGTTGGATCCCGTGCCGGCAATGACCGGTACGCGGCCTGCGGTATGCTCGATGGCGGTGCGCAGGGCTTCGGCATGTTCTTGATAGTTGAGGGTCGAGGCTTCACCGGTGGTACCGGCCGCAATAATGGCATCGGTACCGTGAGTGATCTGAAAATCGATCAGATCCCGATATTTCGGATGATTGATACGTCCGTCCTTGTGCATCGGTGTGACAAGCGCCACACCCGCA
The DNA here is from genome assembly GCA_964433065.1 of uncultured Eubacteriales bacterium. GTDB lineage: Bacteria > Bacillota > Clostridia > Oscillospirales > Acutalibacteraceae > RGIG3009. Next base: position 12,458 of record CAYSPZ010000026.1, read on the forward strand.
CCGTTGAAAATAGCGGGTTTACTCATAGAAAAACCTCCGTTTCGGGTCGGTTAGTCCATATACCCTTCCGCGCAGAGGAGTTCTGCCAGTAACACGGCACCGCCCGCGGCACCGCGCAGGGTGTTGTGGGACAAACCGACAAATTTGTAGTCGTACTGGGAATCTTCGCGCAATCTGCCGAGCGAGATCGCCATACCGTTTTCCAGACCGCGATGTAATTTGGTTTGCGGCATATTGTCTTCTTCGAAATAGTGCAGGAATTGTTTGGGCGCGCTGGGGAGATCCAGTTCTTGCGCACGACCCGCAAACGAGTTCCACGTTTCGATGATCTCTTCTTTGGAGGGCTTGTTCTCAAACGAGCAGAACACGGCGGCAAAGTGACCGTCGGTCACGGGAACGCGTAAGCATTGTGCGGTGATCTCGGGAGAGGTGGCATTGACGATGACACCGTCTTCGATATGACCCCAGATCTTGAGCGGTTCTTGTTCGGATTTTTCTTCTTCACCGCCGATGTAGGGGATGACGTTGTCTACCATTTCGGGCCAACGCTCGAACGTTTTACCTGCGCCCGAGATGGCTTGATAGGTGCAGACGAGCGATTTGGTGATACCGAATTTGGTGAGCGGGAACAGCGCGGGTACGTAACTTTGCAACGAGCAGTTAGATTTGACCGCCACGAAACCGCGTTTGGTGCCCAGACGTTTACGTTGATAAGGGATCACGTTCAGATGATCGGCATTGAGTTCCGGAATGATCATCGGAACGTCGGGAGTGCCGCGGTGTGCACTGTTGTTGGATACCACGGGACATTCCGCTTTGGCATACGCGTCTTCCAGCGCGCGGATCTCGTCTTTTTTCATATCGACGGCGCAGAACACGAAGTCCACCAATGCGGTGACCGCCGCAACGTCCGACGCGTCTAAAACGGTCATCGTTTTGAGGGAGTCGGGCATCGGCACGGTCATTGCCCAACGGGAACCCACCGCTTCTTCATACGATTTTCCTGCGGAGCGAGGACTTGCCGCGAGCGCGGTGACCTTAAACCACGGATGATCGGCGAGGAGGGTAGCAAACCGTTGACCGACCATACCGGTGCAACCGATGATACCGACGTTGAATGTTTTCATTGTTATCATTTCCTTTCAGACCCAAGAGACAGAGCCGAGTGTACGGATATTCACTTGACTTTTCTTCCGTTTCATTGTAGCATTATATATCAGCGATGTCAATAAATTTACCGTCGAAACGGAGTAACGAAATCTTTTATGAAACGTCAGGATTTTTTCTACAATTTGCCCGAAACACTGATCGCACAGGAACCGATCGAACCGCGTGATCACGCCCGTATGTTGGTGTTGGATCGCCAAAGCAAGACCTGTGAGGATCGGCATTTTTACGATATTTTGGAGTTTTTAAACGAAGGCGATTGTCTTATCTTAAACGACAGTCGCGTGTTGCCTGCCAGACTGTACGGTCAGCGAAAGGGAAGCGGCGGTGCGGTGGAACTGTTGCTTCTCAATCCCAAAGGCAACGATGTTTGGGAAGTGTTGGCAGGTCCCGGTAAAAAGGCGAAAGTCGGCAACCGTTTGGTATTCGGTGACGGAATATTGGAAGCCGAAGTGCTGGAAGTACTGGACGACGGCAACCGTTTGGTGCGGTTTGATTACGAGGGGAATTTTTACGCATTGCTCGAACAGATCGGCCAGATGCCGCTTCCTCATTATATTACGCACCAACTGAAAGACAAAGAACGGTACCAGACGGTGTATTCCAAAGAAGTCGGATCGGCGGCGGCACCGACGGCAGGGTTGCATTTTACACCGCAGTTGTTACAGGCGCTCAAAGACAAAGGGGTGCAGATCGGGTTTGTGACGTTGCACGTGGGACTGGGTACCTTCCGACCGGTAAAAGCGGAGGAGATCACCGACCACAAAATGCATTCGGAACACTACGAACTGTCGCAGGAAACGGCGGAACTTATCAACCGTACCCGCGAAAACGGGGGACGGGTGTTTGCGGTGGGAACCACCAGTTGCCGCACCCTCGAAAGTGTGGGGTTGACCGACGGGAAGGTACAAGCCTCCGAAGGATGGACGGATATCTTTATCTATCCGGGATATACCTTTCAGGTGTTGGATGGGTTGATCACCAATTTTCATCTGCCGGAAAGCACTCTCATTATGTTGGTGAGCGCGTTTGCGGGATACGAATACACGATGGAAGCCTACCGCTATGCGGTGGAACAACAGTATCGGTTTTTCAGTTTCGGCGATGCAATGTTAATTCGATAGTAAAGGGAACAGAAAACAATATGAAGATCATTAAAACTTGTAAAGCGGCACGGCGCGGTGAGTTCGTGACCCCGCACGGTACGGTGCAGACCCCCGCGTTTATGAACGTAGCGACCTGCGGCGCGATCAAAGGCGCGGTGTCGGCATACGACCTGAAAGATATACGGTGTCAGGTGCAATTGTGCAACACCTATCATTTACACCTGCGACCGGGTGATGAGTTGGTCAAATCACTCGGTGGGTTACACGCGTTTACGGGGTGGGACGGACCCATCCTGACCGACAGCGGCGGGTTTCAGGTGTTTTCACTGGCGAAACTGCGGAAGATCGAAGAAGAGGGTGTGACCTTCTCGTCCCATATTGACGGGCGGCGGTTGTTCATTGGCCCCGAACAGAGTATGCGGATCCAATCCAATCTGGGGTCGACCATCGCGATGGCATTTGACGAGTGTGTGGAAAATCCCGCAGAATACGGATATGCGAAACAGTCGTGCGCCCGTACGACACGGTGGTTGGAGCGGTGTCGTGTTGAACACGAACGGTTGAACGGGTTACCCGATACGGTCAACCCGCAACAGATGTTGTTCGGTATCAATCAAGGTTGTACCTACGATGATCTGCGTATCGCGCATATGAAAGAGATCGTACCGCTGGATCTGGATGGGTATGCGATCGGGGGATTAGCGGTAGGCGAACCCGCTGAGGTGATGTACCGCGTGATCGAAGCGGTGGAACCGTATATGCCGACCGATAAGCCGCGCTACCTGATGGGGGTGGGAACACCCGAAAACATTCTGGAAGGTGTACGGCGCGGTGTCGATCTGTTTGACTGTGTCATGCCCGCGCGTAATGCCCGTCATGCGCACGTGTTTACGTGGGAAGGGCATCGCAATATGCTCAACCAGAAGTATGAACACGATCTTCGACCGTTAGACGAGGAATGCGATTGCCCGACCTGCCGTCGGCATTCGCGCGCGTATATCCGTCACCTGTTCAAGGCGAACGAGATGTTGGCAATGCGGTTGTGCGTGATGCATAATCTGTATTTCTATAACACGCTGATGATGCGGATACGGGAAGCACTGGACAACGGTACGTTTGAACAGTTCTATGAGCGGTATGTTCACGTGTTGGATCGTCGTATTTGATCGAATTGTAAATTTTTTGTATTTTCGCTTGATATGTTCGGGAGAATACAGTATAATAACAAATGATATTTTTAGGAGGTTGTTTCTATGCTTAATTGGATTACTCTTGCGGATTCCGCGACTTCTGCGACCGACGAGGCGGCTACCGGCGGTCCTCTGGCGATGCTCACCTCGTTGTTGCCGCTCATTCTGGTGTTTGTGTTGATGTACTTTATGATGATCCGTCCGCAACGCAAACGTCAGAAGGAAGAACAAAAAATGCGTGACGACGTGCGTATCGGCGACCAGATCACCACCATCGGCGGTATCTGCGGTCGTGTTGTGAACGTTAAGGAAGAAGAATTGCTCATCGAAACCGGTTCCGATCGCAACAAGTTGTTGATCAAAAAATGGGCGATGCAGAGCAACGATACCGTTCACGATACCCCTGCGGACGACGATGACGACGATGACGATATCTAAAAAATAAATCGATCGAACGATGAGTGAGTGGATCGAACGGGTGCCGTTCGGTTACTCGCTCTTTGTTCATTCACAAAGTACTATTTTCACACTCCGCAGAATACAGTATACTATCGGATCTTGACTGTGGAGGGTAGAAAATGAGAAATCACAAAGAATCGGCATCGTGGATCGGGCGATTTTTAGTCCCCGTCGCTCTCGGCTCTGCGATCGGTACGGCGGCATGTTTTGCAATGCTATTATTGATGGCGGCGATCGTGGCATCGGGTACGGTTCCCGTGAGCGGGATTTCGTGGTTGTCGATGATCGCGGCGACGATCGGTGCGGTTGTTGCCGGAATTGCAAGTGCGCGGTTATCGGGTGAACGCGGACTGTTGTACGGTGCCGCAAGCGGGTTGCTGCTACTCGTGTTGACGACCGCCGTCGGTTGGCTGTTGGTACCCGACGGCAGCGGTTCCTTACTGTGGTTACGCGCACTGTTAATGCTCGGCGGAGGCGCACTCGGCGGTGTTTTGGGTGTCAATATGAAAAGGCGGCGGTGATCGGCATATTCCGTTTTCGGTTTACATATAGTGTGGTGTAATCTGAAAACGGAGGGTTACCGATGAAACGGACAAACTCTTTGGCGGCGTTTGCGACTGCCAACCGCTCACTTTTGGCATTGTGGATACTGTTGCTTACCGGTTGCGTCTTGGGAATCGTTCTGTACGGCAGTTCCAAAGATGCGTTGCCGGAAACGTTGGCATCGTGGATAAAACCGACGGTGGTGACCGACAATTTTCAAGATACGGTGCAACAGATCGCGGCTTCCTGTTTTCAGGCGCTGGCGCTGTTGCTGGTACTGTTTATCGGCGGGTTATCCGCCTGCGGTATGCCGATCGCGTGTGTGGTGCCGTTGTTCTGGGGAATGGGACTCGGTATGACCTTGGGGTATTACTACACCTCGGGCGGAAGCGGTGTGCTGTTTTCGGCATTGCTCGTACTGCCGCATTCACTGATTGAGGGGGTAGCGATCCTGCTCGGCAGTGCGCAGTCGCTGCGGTTGTCGTGGCAGTTATCCCGACAGTTGTTACCGCACAGTGCGCATTGCGGCGGGTTGTGGCAACCGTTCCGCACGTATTGCATACGCTTTTGCGCGTTTTGCCTGGTTCCCGTGTTTGCGGGCCTGCTGGACGTCGGAATGCGTTTTTTGTTTTTACGATTTTTCCCCGCATTTACAGGATGATAAAACGTAAGGAGTGTTACTGTGACAGGATTGTTTTCAATGTTTGACCCCTCAAAAGCGGGTCCCGGTGTATCGAAAAACGAACCCGAAAAAACGGCATTTTTTCGATTTTTCGAGTTATATTTTCGAAAATTTTTCAAATTAATTGTTGCCAATCTGTTATACGTGTTGGTATCGTTGCCGATCGTGACGCGTGGATTGGCAGAAGCGGGACTTACCTTTGTGACCCGTAACTATGTGCGCGAAAAGCACGTGTTTTTACCCGCCGATTTTTTCGCTACCATAAAAAAGAATTGGAAAGCGGCGCTCGGTGTCGGGATATTGGACACGGTGGTCAGTATCGTTCTGATATACGACCTGTGGTTTTTCGGTAATAACCTGTTGCGGGCGGAAGAATTTTCGTTCGCGACCATGCTGATGATGGCGGCGGTAATGATGGTATGCATCGTGGTATCGTTTGCGCGGTACTACGTGTATATTCAACTCATCACCTTCCGCTTAACGGTCAAACAGATTCTCAAAAACAGTTTGCTGTTAGCGTTTGCGGGACTGAAACGGAATATCATTCTGTCACTGCTGTTACTGCTTGTTTACGCGGGTCCGATCTGTATCGCGTTGTTTATGGTGCCGGAGATCGCAATCGTGTTATGCGGTGTGATATACCTGTTCTTCTTGCCCGCGTTTCAGTCATTCCTGACACAGTTTACGGTGTTCCCGCTGATAGAAAAGACCATGATCGAACCGTACTACCGTGAACACCCCGAAGAGGATATCGACCGTCGCCGCGATCTCAACCTTACGGTGGAGGGGCAGGACGATCAAGGAGAAGAATCCATCTTTGAAGATACGGGTGCGAGCAATACGACTTCGGCAGAGAACGAAGACGTTCATATCCCGAAACAGTATTCCGCTGACGAAATGCGCCGCGCGAAACGGTTGACCAAAGACGACGGCAACCGCGACGATGACGGAACAATATAAGCAATAAAAACGCGCCGATGATCATCGGCGCGTTTTTGCGTACTTTACTTTTTATTGAAACTGTCTTTGAGCGAAACCGAACGGTTGAAGATCGGGTGCTCGTCGGTGCTGTCGGTGTTGTCGATGCAGAAGTAACCGAGCCGCAGGAACTGGAACGCGGCGGGTGCTTTTGCGGGTAAGATGCCCGCTTCGATCTTGCAATCGGTAAGGGTCTCAAGCGAGTCTTGGTTCATACATTCGATGAAATCTTTGTCGCCGCCTTCGGGTTCGGGATCCATAAACAACGACGAATACAACCGTACTTCGGCAGTTTTGGCGGTGGCGGCATCCACCCAATGAATGGTGCCTTTCACCTTTCTGCCGTCGGGCGTGTTACCGCCGCGCGTTTCGGGATCGTAGGTGGCAAGGATCTCGGTGACGTTGCCGTCGGCATCTTTCACACAACCCGTGCAACGCACCACGTATGCCGATTTCAACCGTACCTCGTTGCCGGGGAACAGGCGGAAGTAACCTTTGACCGGTTCTTCCATAAAATCGTCGCGCTCGACGTACAGGTCACGGGAGAAGGATACGTCGTGCGTACCGCGTTCGGGATAGTACGGGTGATTTTCCATCGCGAAGGTCTCGCTTTCACCTTCGGGGTAGTTGGTGATGGTGAGTTTGACCGGATGTAACACCGCCATCGCGCGGGTCGCATTTTCGTTCAGATCCTCGCGCAGACAGTGTTCCAGCAACGCGACTTCCACCGTGCTCGGTACTTTGGCAACACCGACGCGTTCGATGAAGTTGCGGATGGAATCGGGTGTGTAGCCGCGACGGCGCAGACCGCGCAGGGTGGGCATACGCGGATCGTCCCAACCCGAAACGTATCCCTCTTCCACCAAACGACGGAGTTTACGTTTGGACATAACGGTGTAGTTGATGTTGAGACGCGCAAACTCGATCTGACGGGGTTTGCCTTCGAGGTCAGCGTGTTCCACCACCCAGTTGTACAACGGGCGATGATCTTCAAATTCGAGTGAACACAACGAATGGGTGATCTTTTCGATCGCGTCTTCGAGCGGATGTGCGAAATCGTACATCGGGTAAATGCACCACTTGTCACCTTGACGGTGATGGGGGAGGTGATTGATACGGTAGATGACGGGATCGCGCATATTGAAGTTGCCGCTGGCGAGATCGATCTTGGCGCGAAGGGTCATCGCACCGTCCGCAAACTCGCCTGCGCGCATCCGTGCGAACAGGTCAAGACTCTCTTCAATCGGACGGTCACGGTAGGGGCTTACCGCCGGATGGGTGAGATCGCCGCGGTTTTCGCGTACCTGATCGGGAGTGAGTTCGCACACGTAGGCGAGACCTTTTTTGATGAGCGATACCGCGATATCGTACATCGTTTCAAAGTAATCCGACGCGAAATAGAAACGGTCGTCCCAGTCGTAACCCAGCCAGTGGATATCCTCTTGGATCGCGTCGACGTATTCTTCGTCCTCTTTGGTGGGGTTGGTATCATCCATACGGAGGTTACAGATACCGCCGTATTTTACCGCCGTACCGAAATCGATGCAGATGGCTTTGGCGTGACCGATGTGCAGGTAGCCGTTGGGTTCGGGCGGAAAACGGGTGTGCACCTGCATTCCGTAGCACCGTCCTTCGGGTGCCAATTCCTCGTCGATGATGTCGTGGATAAAGTTACTGCCGACACCGGTATTCTTTAATTCTTCACTCATGGTCGTTCTCCTTATATCGCCGCGAGCAACCGTTTGCTCACTTCGTCTTTACCCAGTAGTTGCATAATGGCGCACAGATCGGGGGTGTTGCGCCGTCCCGTGACCGCGACACGGATCACGGTGCTCACGTCGCCCGCGTGACCTTTGTACGCGTCGGGATTCTTTTTGTATTCTTTCACTTCGGGACAGAAACCGAGCGGTTCGCAGATACTCTTTACCGTATCAAACCATGCTTGCTTGTCCGCGGAAGGATCGTACACCGCTTCGTATGCTTTCAGGATAGCGTCGATATCCGCTTTGTCCAACTGTTCGGGCCACGGGTATTCGTTCGGCGCCTCATAGAAGTATTCCACGTACGCAGGTACGTCACTCCATTTTGCGAGATCTTTACGCGGTTTGTTGCCGCCGCGATCGATCGCGAAGATGCCGTGCGCCTTGTCGGTGTCCGCCGCCAACTTCTCATACAACGTGGGGTCGTAGTCTTTTGCCCAGTTCAACACCGCGTCGGTCACCGTGTCGGCATCCATCACCGCAATGACGTTTTTACTGACATCGTTTAACTTGTTGAGGTCAAACAAAGCACCCGATACGCTCATCTTTTTGAGGTTGAACGGGAACGCGAGGCGCGAATCATCGGGGTGGGTGCGCCGCCATTCTTCATAGTCGCTGTTGGCGACGGTCAGCAGATATTCCATCACGCTGTCGGCAGGGTACCCTTGTTCGGTGTAGAAATGCACCGCCGCTTCGGGGTCTTTACGCTTGGACAGTTTCCGTTTACCGCCGTCGTCCTCTTTCATAATGGGGCTGACGTGCGCGTACTTGGGCGGTTTGAATCCGAGCGTGCGGAACAGTTGCAGATGGATCGGTACCGACGCGATCCATTCGTCGCCGCGAATGACGTGGGTGGTACGCATCAGGTGATCGTCCACCGCGTGTGCGAAATGGTAGGTGGGGATACCGTCGGTTTTGAGCAACACGATATCCTGATCGTTTTCGGGCATCTCGATGGTGCCTTTGATCATATCGTCAAATTTGACACGGCGGCTTTCGTCACCGTTCGAACGCAGACGCACCACGTACGGTTCGCCCGCTTCGATTCGCGCGATGGCTTGTTCGGGGGTGAGGTTGCGGCAAGCGGCAAACTCGCCGTAATAGCCTGTCCGCATTTTTTGCGCTTCCTGCTTGGAACGGGTCACGTCCAACGCTTCGGCGGTGCAGAAACACGGATACGCGTCGCCTTGCAACAACAACGCTTTCGCATAGGTGTGATAGATGACCGCGCGGTCGCTTTGGCGGTAAGGTCCGTATACACCGCTTTCTTTGGTCAGCGATTCGAATCCCTCGTCGATATTTAGCCCGTAGGCGCGAAGTCCTGCTAAGATATCTTCTGCGCCGCCGTCCACCTCGCGTTTTTTGTCGGTATCTTCCAGACGGAAGAAGAACACGCCGTCACTCGCGCGGGCGGTGAGGTAGTTGACGGTGGCGGTAAACAACACACCCAGATGCAGGTAACCCGTAGGGGACGGCGCGATACGCGTGACGCGGGCGCCTTCTTTTAATCCGCGAACGGGGTATTGTTCTTCATATGCTTCCGGTGTGAGTTGCACATCGGGAAAGATCAGATTGGCAAGTTGCTGTAAGGCTGTCATAATGCCCCTCC
>CAYSPZ010000027.1:0-21906 GCA_964433065.1 uncultured Eubacteriales bacterium
AGATCACGCAGATCGTAGCGGACGATCTGAAAGAAAAAGGGCTGGTTCTTTACGATATCAAGTTTGAGTTCGGTTACGATGCAGACGGAAAAGTGATGTTGATCGACGAGATCGCATCGGGCAATATGCGCGTATACAAGGACGGTCAATACATTGACCCGATGACCTTGTCGGAATTGTTTTTTGCTTAATCTATTTTCTTAATTCAAGGAAGGAGAAACCCATGGGCGGTTTTTTCGGCGTGGTCTGTGACCACGATGCGATTTCCGATGCCTTTTTCGGCACGGATTATCATTCTCATTTGGGAACGCGACGTGCGGGTATGGCGGCATACGATCCCGTGATCGGTCTGCAACGCGAGATACATAACATTCAAAACTCGCCGTTTCGTACCAAGTTTGAGGATATTTTCGACGAGATGCAAGGGTTTTCGGCAATCGGCTGTATCAGCGACAGTGATCCGCAACCGTTATTGGTGCGGTCAAAGCACAGCACGTATGCGATTTGCATTGTCGGCTTGATCAACAATGCCGATGAACTGATCGATCGGTATATTCATTCGGTCGGCGGACATTTTAATGCGATGACCGGTGGAAAGGTAAATACCACCGAGTTGGTTGCCACGTTGATCGATCAAAAGCAGGAGTTTGCGGATGGTATTCGGTTTGCACAAGAGGCGATCGATGGGTCGGCATCCATCTTGATTTTGTGCGATAACGGGGATCTGATCGCCGCGCGTGATAAACTCGGACGGTTGCCGGTGTTGATTGGGAAAAACGAACACGGATACTGCGTATCGTTTGAGTCGTTTGCGTACAAGAAGTTGGATTACGAAGACGAAAAAGAACTCGGTCCCGGTGAAGTGGTGCGGTTGACCGCGCATTCGATGGAACAGTTGGTTCCGTCGGGTGACGAGATGCGTATCTGTTCATTCTTGTGGTCGTATTACGGGTATTCCACCTCGAATTACGAGGGAGTGAACGTAGAGGTAATGCGGTATCGCAACGGTGAATTGATGGCGGAACACGACGCGGTGCTCGGGAAAGGTAAGGATCTGGATTATGTGAGCGGTGTACCGGATTCGGGAACACCTCACGCGATCGGATACGCTAACAAAAGCGGTGTGCCGTTTACACGACCGTTTATCAAATATACCCCGACATGGCCGCGCAGTTTTATGTCTGCCAAACAAACAGACCGACAAAAGGTCGCGAAAATGAAGCAGATCCCCGTACACGAATTGATCGAGGATAAGAAGTTGTTAATCGTGGACGATTCGATCGTACGCGGAACACAACTTAAAGAAATGGTGGATTTCTTGTACGAAAACGGCGCGAAAGAAGTGCATATGCGGTCGGCATGTCCACCGATTATGCACCGTTGTAAATATTTGAATTTCTCGCGTGCGAACAACGATATGGAGTTACTTGCCAGACGGATAGTCGTTGAACTGGAAGGGGAAGAAGGGCTTCTCCATTTAGACGAGTACAGTGATGCCGCGACCGAACGCGGACAGAAATTGCGTCAAGCAATCTGTGATAAGTTCCATTTTGATTCATTGGAGTTCCAGTCGCTTGACGGTGTGATCAAAGCCATCGGTATTGAACCGTGTAAATTGTGTACCTATTGTTGGAGTGGAAAGGAATAAGTTATGAATACGCAATCGAGATCTGATAGTTATGCTGCCGCCGGTGTGGATATTACCGCCGGATATCGCGCAGTGGAATTGATGAAACAACATATTGCCAAAACGATGACAAAGGGTGTTTGCTCGGATGTCGGCGGTTTCGGCGGATTATTTGAATTGGACGTCACCGGTATGACGCGTCCTGTATTGGTGAGCGGAACCGACGGTGTCGGCACGAAACTCAAGATCGCGTTTTTGATGGACAAGCACGACACCGTGGGTATCGACTGCGTGGCAATGTGTGTCAACGATATTATCTGTTCGGGCGCAAAACCGTTGTTTTTCCTTGACTATATTGCATGCGGTAAAAATGTTCCCGAACGGATCGCCGATATTGTGAAAGGTGTTTGCGACGGTTGCGTGCAGTCAGGCGCGGCGCTCATCGGCGGTGAAACGGCGGAAATGCCCGGTTTCTATCCCGTCGACGAATACGATCTTGCCGGGTATTGCACCGGTGTGGTGGATAAGAGTCGTATCATTGATAACACCAAAATGAACGCAGGTGACGTGATCATCGCTTTGCCGTCTTCCGGTGTACATTCCAACGGTTTTTCACTTGTCCGTAAAGTGTTTGACGTGGAAAATGCCGATCTGAAAACACCGGTTGCGGAACTCGGCAATAAGTCGATCGGTGAAACGCTGCTGACACCTACCCGCATTTATGTAAAACCTGTTTTGGCATTGCTCGAACAGGTGCAGGTCAAAGGCATCTCTCACATCACCGGCGGCGGTTTCTACGAGAATATTCCGAGAAGCATCCCGAACGGTCTCGGTGCGAAGATCGACCGCAGTGCGGTTCGCGTATTGCCGATCTTTGATCTCATCGCTAAAACCGGTAACATCAGCGAACGCGATATGTTCAACACATTTAATATGGGTGTGGGTATGAGCATTGTTGTGGCGAAAGACGACGCGGAAAAAGCGTTGACCGTCTTGAGAGAGAACGGGGAAGACGCGTATGTGATCGGTGAGATCGTCGAGTCTGACGAGCGGGTGATCTTGTGAGCACCGCAAAGATAGCCGTACTGGTATCGGGCGGCGGCACCAATTTACAAGCGTTGATCGATGCCGAACGAAGCGGTGTGATCGCGAACGGTCGCATTTCGTTAGTGATTGCCAACAATGCGAACGCGTATGCATTGCAACGCGCCCAAAACGTCGGTATTGATACAGCGGTAGTGTTAAAAAAAGAATGCGGGTCGCAGGAAATGTTTGAACAAGCGATTGTGGATCTGTTGGAACAAAACCACATTGATTTGATCGTGTTGGCAGGTTTTATGGCGATCCTCAGCGAAAACTTTACCCGTCGGTTTCCGCGTCGTATCATCAACGTGCATCCGTCGTTGATCCCGTCGTTCTGCGGAAAAGGATTCTACGGGTTGCACGTACATGAAGCGGCGCTTGAATACGGGGTTAAGGTGACGGGTGCAACGGTGCATTTTGTCAACGAGATTCCCGATGGCGGCGAGATCATTATGCAAAAAGCGGTGGCGATCCGCGAAAAAGATACCCCCGAAACCTTGCAAAAACGAGTAATGCGGTTGGCGGAGTGGAAAATTCTCCCTGCCGCTACCGAACGGGTGTGTCAGGAAATATTAAAAGAGAAAGAAAATGGGTGAGCAGAATGGCTTTATACGATTTGAAGACCTTGTTATTCGAAAACTCCTATCCCGGTCGTGGTATCGTGATCGGTAAATCCGCAGATGGTAAAAACGCAATGATCGCGTATTTCATTATGGGCAGAAGTGTCAACAGCCGCAACCGTATTTTTGAGCGGTTTGATGGCGGTATGCGCACCAAAGCGTTTGACGAGTCGAAACTCTCCGATCCGAGTTTGATCATTTACAACCCGTATCTGGCTTGCGGTAATATGGATATTGTCACCAACGGCGATCAAACCAACACGGTATACGAGTACATTCAGCAGCACGGTGAAGACGGGTTTGCGTTTGAAAAAGCGTTGCATACCCGTGAATTTGAACCGGATGCTCCCAACTACACGCCGCGTATTTCGGGTATGCTGTATTACGCTCCCGAAAACTCGTTCCATTACAAGCTATCTATCTTGAAAAGCAATAACGGCGACCCCATTTGCCAGCGGTATTTTTACAGTTATAATCCCATCGACGGTATCGGTCATTTCATCCACACCTATAAATGCGACGGCGATCCCATTCCGTCTTTCTACGGTGAACCCGAAGAAGTGGCATTGCCGAACACCGCTGACGAATTGGCAGAACTGGTGTGGAACAACTTAAACGAAGACAACAAAGTATCCTTGTTTGTGCGCTGCGTACCGCTTGACGGCAGTGCACCGACCGAACGGATCATCAATAAGAATGTGTAAAGGGGCAGGACAATGAAAGAGTTTGAATTGAAATATGGGTGTAACCCTAATCAGAAACCGGCGAAGATTTTTATGAACGACGGCGCGGATCTGCCGATTGAAATCTTAAACGGTCGTCCCGGTTTTATTAACTTTTTGGATGCGTTTAACTCCTGGCAGTTGGTGAAAGAACTGAAAGAAGCGTTGGGGTTACCCGCCGTTACCTCTTTCAAACACGTGAGTCCTACTTCGGCGGCGGTCGGTATTCCGTTATCCCATACGTTGAAAAAGGCATGTTTTGTGGACGATATTGAAGGGCTGGACGATTCGCCGCTCGCGTGTGCGTACGCGCGTGCTCGCGGTACCGACCGTATGTGTTCGTTTGGTGACTGGGTCGCGCTTTCGGACGTTTGCGACGTGATCACTGCGAAAATGATCAAACGCGAAGTATCGGATGGCGTGATCGCGCCCGGTTATGAACCCGAAGCGTTGGAGATCTTAAAAGCAAAACGCAAAGGAACCTATAACGTGGTGCAGATCGATCCCGATTACGTACCCGAAGCAATCGAACATAAACAAGTATTCGGTATCACGTTTGAACAGGGTCGTAATAACTTTGAGATCAATCGTGAATTGTTGTCCAATCTGGTCAGTGCGAACAAAGATCTGCCCGAAACGGCGGTACGTGATCTGATCATTGCGTTGATCACGTTGAAATATACGCAATCCAATTCGGTCTGCTATGCGGTGGACGGACAAGCCATCGGTGTGGGCGCGGGTCAACAATCCCGCATTCACTGTACGCGTCTCGCGGGTACCAAAGCGGATACCTGGTTCTTGCGTCAACACGAAAAGGTGTTGAACCTGCCCTTCAAAGAAGGAATGGGTCGTCCCGATCGCGATAACGTAATCGACGGTTACATCAACCAGAACGAAGAAGACGTCTGCGCAGACGGCAACTGGCAGAAATACTTTACCCGCCAACCCGAACCGCTTACCGCCGAAGAGATCCGCGCATATCTCGATACGATCGACGGTGTTGCGCTCGGCTCGGATGCGTTCTTCCCGTTCAGTGACAACATCGAACGTGCGAAACGCAGCGGTGTGAAATACATTGCAGAACCGGGCGGTTCGGTGCGTGACGATCTGGTAATCGAAGCGTGTGATAAATACGATATGGTAATGGCATTTACCGGTATGCGGTTGTTCCACCATTGATTACGGAGGAAAAACAGTGAAAATTTTGGTTGTTGGTGGCGGCGGACGTGAACACGCCATCATTAAAAAGATCAAAGAAAATCCGACGGTCGAAGAGATCTTTGCGTTACCGGGGAACGGTGGTATTGCCGCTGATGCCACGTGTGTGGATATCGGTGCAAAAGAGATCGATAAAATCGTGGATTTTGCGGTCAATACCGACATTGATTACGCGGTTGTCGCACCGGATGACCCGTTGGTACTGGGTGCCGTTGACGCGCTCGAAGCCAAAGGGATTCCTTGTTTTGGTCCCAAAGCGAACGCGGCAATCATCGAGGGGAGTAAAGTCTTCTCTAAAAACCTGATGAAAAAGTACGGGATTCCGACCGCCGCCTATGAAGTGTTTACCGATATGAACACGGCACTGGAGTATTTAGATCAAGCACCCATTCCGACCGTTATCAAGGCAGACGGTCTGGCACTTGGTAAAGGGGTCATCATTGCGAATACGCGCGAAGAAGCCAAAGATGCGGTTCGCTCTATGATGGCAGATAAGGTGTTCGGCAGTAGCGGTGACAGCATCGTAATTGAAGAATTTTTGACCGGCCCCGAAGTATCGGTGTTATCGTTTACCGACGGGAACACGGTGGTGCCGATGATCTCTTCTATGGATCATAAACGGGCGGGGGATAACGATACGGGTCTGAACACCGGCGGTATGGGTACCATTGCGCCTAACCCGTATTACACCGATGCCATCGCCAAACAGTGCATGGAAACCATTTTCCTGCCGACGGTACGTGCGATGAAGGCAGAGGGACGCACCTTTAAAGGGTGTTTGTATTTTGGCTTGATGCTCACCCCGAACGGTCCGAAGGTGATCGAATACAACTGCCGTTTCGGCGATCCCGAAACGCAGGTGGTGTTGCCGCTTCTTAAAAGCGATCTGTTGACGGTGATGCAAGCGGTGACCAACGAAATGTTGGCACAGACAACGGTCGAATTTTCAAACGAGTCGGCATGTTGCGTGATCATGGCTTCAAAAGGATATCCCACCGCTTATGAAAAAGGATATGAGATCACCATTCTGACCGAACAGTTACCGTATGTATACGTAGCGGGTGCTTCGTTAAAAGATGGTAAATTGCTCACGAACGGCGGACGGGTGTTGGGTGTTACGGCAGTTGCCGATACGCTAAAAACGGCCATTTCGAAGGCATATGACCGTGTGTCGGACATTTCGTTCGGCAACGCGTTCTATCGTAAAGATATTGGTGCGAGAGCATTACAGGCAGAGGAGGATGTATAATGGTCTATCGCGTATTTGTTGAAAAGAAACCTGCACTTGCCAACGAGGCAAAAGCTCTGCTGAACGATGCGCGTACCTTGTTGGGGATCACCGCGCTTCAAAACGTGCGTATTCTCAACCGTTACGATGCGGAAAACATTACAGAGGATCTGTTTAATTACGCCAAAGCGACGGTGTTTTCAGAGCCGCAGTTGGATACGGTGACCGATGAGGCGGAACTCGGGGATGCAACCGCGTTTGCGGTGGAATATCTCCCCGGTCAGTTCGATCAACGTGCGGATTCGGCGGCGCAATGTATTCAGATCATTTCACAGGGGGATCGACCGACCGTACGTACCGCGAAGATATACGCGTTGTACGGCGAGTTGACCGAAGCAGATGTTGCAGAAATTAAAAAGTACGTTATCAACCCCGTAGAAGCGCGCGAGGCATCGTTTGATAAGCCAAAAACGCTGAAAATGGAATACGATATTCCGACCGAAGTGAAAACTCTTGACGGGTTTATTGATTTGGATCGCGCACAACTGGAACAGTTTGTGAAACAATACGGTTTGGCGATGGATACCGATGATATCGCATTCTGTCAAGCCTATTTCCGCAGTGAACATCGCGATCCGACCATTACCGAGATTCGTATGATCGATACGTATTGGTCCGATCACTGCCGTCATACCACGTTCCTTACCAATATTGATTCGGTTTCCTTTGAAGATGCGTTGCTCGAAAGCACCTATCAGGAATATCTGGCAGTTCGTAAAGAACTCGGACGAACCAAACCGATCTGCTTGATGGATCTTGCTACCGTTGCCGTCAAGTATCTGAAAGTGAACGGAAAACTGGACAAGTTGGATGAATCGGAAGAGATCAACGCTTGTACCGTAAAGATCAATGTCAACGTTGACGGGGTCGATGAACCGTGGTTGTTGTTGTTTAAAAACGAGACCCACAACCATCCCACCGAGATCGAACCGTTTGGTGGTGCCGCAACCTGTATCGGCGGCGCGATCCGTGTCCCGTTATCCGGTCGTTCGTACGTGTACGGTGCGATGCGCGTGACGGGTGCTGCTGATCCGCTGAAACCGGTCAGCGAGACCATTACGGGCAAATTACCGCAGCGTAAGATCGTCACGACGGCGGCGGCGGGATATTCCTCTTACGGTAACCAGATCGGTCTGGCGACGGGTATTGTGGACGAGTTGTATCATCCCGGTTATGCCGCCAAACGTATGGAGATCGGCGCGGTCATTGCGGCGGCTCCTGCCTGTAACGTGCGTCGCGAACGTCCCGAAGCAGGGGATATTGTCATTCTGCTCGGCGGTAGTACGGGTCGTGATGGATGCGGCGGTGCGACGGGTTCGTCCAAATCCCACACGGTGGAATCTTTGGAAACCTGCGGCGCGGAAGTGCAAAAAGGTAACGCACCCGAAGAACGCAAACTGCAACGGTTGTTCCGCAACTATGAAGCGTGTCGTATGATCAAACGGTGTAACGACTTCGGCGCAGGCGGTGTTTCGGTTGCAATCGGTGAATTGGCAGACGGTCTGGAGATTGACCTGAATGCCGTTCCGAAGAAATACGAAGGTCTGGACGGTACCGAACTCGCCATCAGCGAATCACAAGAACGGATGGCGGTCGTGGTGGAAGCCAAAGACGTAGATCGTTTCTTAGAACTTGCAAAGACCGAAAACTTACAGGCATTCCCTGTGGCAACGGTCAAGGAAGAACCGCGTCTTGTGATGAATTGGAACGGTAAGACCATCGTAGATATTCATCGCGATTTCCTCAATTCCAACGGCGCGGAAAAACACATTGATATTACTCCTGCGGCACCGCAACCGTATCAAAAATCCGTTGCGGGTACCTTTACGGAGAATATGAAAGCGATGGCGGACGATCTGAACATCTGCTCGAAACGCGGATTGTCCGAACGGTTTGACTCTACCATCGGCGCGGGTACGGTGTTGATGCCGTTTGGCGGAAAACATCAGTTGACACCCATTCAGGCGATGGTGCAGAAAGTATCGGTTGAACAAAAACATACCGACACCTGCTCGTATATGGCATGGGGTTACAACCCCTTTATTACCGAAAAAAGCCCCTATCACGGCGCGTATCTGGCGGTGATCGAATCGGTTTCGAAGTTGATTGCCAGCGGCGCTTCGTTTGAAGACGTGTATCTGACTTTCCAGGAATACTTTGAACATCCCGGCAAAGACGGAAAGCGGTGGGGGAAACCCCTTTCTGCATTGCTCGGTGCTTTTAAAGCGCAGACCGAGATGCAGATCGGTTCGATCGGCGGTAAAGACTCGATGAGCGGATCGTTTGAAGATTTAGATGTACCGCCGACCCTTGTTTCGTTTGCGGTCACTACCGGTACGGTATCGGAAGTTGTTTCGCCCGAACTGAAAGCGGCGGGTAACCGTTTGGTCTTGGTTTCTCCGCAGTACACCGAAACCGATCTGCCCGATACGGCATCGTTGCTGGATACCTTTAACACGGTAACGGGTCTATTGCGTTCGGGAAATGCCGTTTCCTGCTATACGCTCGGTATGGGCGGTGTCGCTGAAGCGGTGATGAAGATGGCATTCGGTAACGGGTTCGGTTGTCGGTTTGCGGATACGCTTACCATTAACGATCTGTTTGAATACCGTTACGGTTCGTTCTTGCTGGAAGTTACTGAAGACGTAGCGGTCGGTACACCGATCGGTACGGTTACCGATACGGCAGTATTGCAATATCGCGACGAACAGATCGCGTTGGAACAACTGCTCGGTATCTACGAAGATAAGTTGGAAAGCGTTTACAGTTGTAATATTGCCGAGAGTGACGGGCCGATGGAAACCTTCTCGTATACGGGCGAGGTCAACCGTAAGGCACCTGCAATCAAGGTAGCGAAACCCACCGTATTGATTCCGGCATTCCCCGGTACCAACTGCGAATACGATTCCGCGAAAGCGGTACGTGATGCCGGTGGTAACCCTGAAATTATGGTGATCAACAACCTGTCCGCAGAAGGTATTCAACGCAGTGTTGAACAGTTTGCGGATAAGTTGAAAACGGCACAGATGATCTTCATCCCCGGCGGTTTTTCGGGCGGTGACGAACCCGACGGCAGCGGTAAATTCATTACGGCATTTTTCCGTAATGCGGCTGTCAAAGAAGGGGTCGGTGATCTGCTGGATCGTCGCGACGGCTTGATGTGCGGTATTTGTAACGGGTTCCAAGCGCTCATTAAACTCGGCTTAGTTCCGTTTGGTAAGATCGTCGATACCGATGAAAATTGCCCGACGTTGACCTTCAACACCATTGCCCGTCACCAATCCCGTATCGTTCATACGCGGATCGCGTCGAACAAATCGCCGTGGTTGGAACTTACGAATGTCGGTGAAGTATACACCGTACCGATCTCGCACGGTGAAGGTCGGTTCCTTGCAAGTGAGGAATGGGTACGTAAGTTGGCAGAAAACGGTCAGATCGCAACACAGTACGTTGATCTGAACGGTAACGCGACGGCAGACGTGCATTTCAATCCCAACGATTCGATGTATGCGATCGAGGGTATTACTTCGCCCGACGGTCGTGTGTTCGGTAAAATGGGACACAGTGAACGTATCGGTGCGGGATTGTACCGCAACGTTGTCGGCAACTACGACATTCGTATGTTTGAAGCAGCTGTAAAATATTTTAAATAAACCGTAAAGGAGAGCGTACCGATGAACTTTTTTGAAGAATTAAAGGAATTTGATACCGAAGTTGCCGCCGCTTGCGGCTTAGAGTTGGAGCGTCAACAACACAACATTGAGTTGATCGCGTCCGAGAATATCGTATCCAAAGCCGTTTTGTTGGCGGCAGGCGGTGTTCTCACCAACAAATATGCGGAAGGGTATCCGAACAAACGCTATTACGGCGGTTGCCAATGCGTTGACGTTGTAGAAGAGATTGCCCGTAACCGCGCAAAACAGTTGTTCGGCGCAGAACATGCCAACGTACAACCTCACAGTGGTGCGAACGCAAACTTGGCAGTCTTTTTTGCGTTGTTGCAACCCGGTGATACCGTGATGGGTATGAACCTGCAGCAAGGCGGTCACCTGTCGCACGGTTCTCCTGTTAACATTTCGGGTAAATACTTTAACGTGGTTCCGTACGGTGTGAATAAAGACACCGAAATGATCGATTACGATGAAATGCGCAAGATCGCGGTGGAATGCAAACCGAAACTGATCGTGGCGGGTGCCAGCGCATATTCCCGCGTGATCGATTTCAAACGTTGCCGCGAGATTGCCGATGAAGTCGGTGCGTATCTGATGGTGGATATGGCGCATATTGCGGGTCTGATCGCCGCCGGCGTTCATCCGTCGCCCGTGCCGTATGCACACGTGGTGACAACCACCACCCACAAGACGTTACGCGGACCGCGCGGCGGTTTGATCCTTTGCAACGAAGAGTTAGCGGCAAAGATCGACAAAGCCATTTTCCCCGGCACACAGGGCGGTCCGTTAATGCATATCATTGCCGCAAAAGCGGTGGCATTCGGCGAAGCGTTGACCGACGACTTTAAAGTGTATCAACGACAAGTTGCGAAAAACGCAAAAGCACTTTGTGACCGTTTAATCGAAAATGGTATCGATGTGGTTTCGGGCGGTACGGACAACCATCTGATCCTGATCAATCTGATCAAAGAAGGCGTTTCCGGCAAAGAACTCGAACATCGGTTGGACGAAGTGCATATCACCGCCAACAAAAACACCATTCCGAACGATCCTGCCAGTCCGTTTGTGACCAGCGGTTTGCGCGTGGGTACACCTGCGGTTACGACGCGCGGTTTCAAAGAGGCGGAAATGGTGAAGATCGCCGATTGGTTGTGCGACATTATCCGTGATTTCGAAGGAACGAAAGACCGTGTGTCGAAAGAGGTACAGGAGTTGTGTGCGCAATTCCCGATCTATTCCTGATCGATAAGGAGCGATAGCGATGGCTTTTTTAAGTGATATTGAGATTGCACAAGCGTGTAAAATGCGTCCCATTTCCGAGATTGCCGCAACTGCACACGTGGACGAGCAATATCTGGAACATTACGGGCGCTATAAAGCAAAAGTAGATCTGTCGTTGTTAAACGATGAGAGCCGTCAAAACGGCAAATTGATCTTAGTAACGGCGATCACCCCGACACCTGCGGGTGAAGGGAAGACCACCACTACCATTGGTTTGGCTGATGGGTTGAAGCGTATCGGCAAAGACGTGACGGTAGCATTGCGCGAACCGTCTTTGGGACCGGTTTTCGGTGTGAAAGGCGGTGCTGCCGGCGGCGGTTACGCACAGGTCGTACCGATGGAAGATATCAATCTTCATTTTACGGGTGACTTTCATGCGATCGGCGCGGCGAATAACCTGTTAGCGGCAATGCTCGACAATCATATCCAACAGGGTAACGCGTTGGGAATCGACGTGCGTAAGATCACGTGGAAACGGTGCGTGGATATGAACGACCGTCAATTGCGGTTTGTGGTAGACGGTCTGGGCGGTAAGACCAACGGTGTACCGCGTGAAGACGGATTTGATATCACCGTCGCGAGTGAAATTATGGCGGTTTTGTGTCTTTCGTCCTACATCACTGATCTGAAAGAACGGTTGTCGCGCATTATCGTGGGGTATACCTATGACAATCAGCCTGTTACCTGCGGTCAGTTAAAGGCTGCCGGAGCGATGGCGGCATTGCTTAAAGATGCGCTCAAGCCCAATCTGGTACAGACGTTAGAGGGTACTCCTGCATTCGTACACGGTGGTCCGTTTGCGAATATCGCGCACGGTTGTAACTCGGTAATGGCGACCAAAATGGCGCTCAAAATGGGTGACTACACCGTCACCGAAGCCGGTTTCGGTGCGGATCTTGGTGCGGAAAAATTCCTTGATATTAAATGTCGTATGGCAGGGTTGACCCCCGATGCGGTCGTGGTCGTTGCAACTGTTCGGGCGCTTAAAATGCACGGCGGATTGCCGAAAACTGCGTTAGCAACAGAGGATCTTACCGCGCTTGAACAAGGTATCCCGAACCTGCTTCGCCATGTTTCCAACATCAAAAACGTGTATAAACTGCCTTGTGTGGTAGCGGTCAATCGGTTCCCGACCGACACCGACCGTGAGATCGAGTTTATTATCGATAAATGCCGCGAACTGGGTGTGAACACGGTTCTGTCCACGGTATGGGCGGAAGGCGGAAAAGGCGGCGAAGAACTCGCGAAAGAGGTCGTCCGTTTGTGCGAAGAAGAGAAGGGGAATTTCACCTTTGCGTACGAAGACGACGCGACCATCACCGAGAAGATCGAAGCGGTCGTCCGCAAGGTATACGGCGGTGACGGGATCACCGTAATGCCCGCCGCGAAGAAACAGATCGAACAACTGGAAGCGCTTGGGTTTGGCAAAGTACCCGTATGTATTGCCAAAACGCAATACAGTTTCTCGGATGATCCGACGAAACTCGGCGCACCGAATGGATTTACCGTTACCATCAAAAACGTCAAAGTGTCTGCGGGCGCAGGATTTATCGTGGTATTGACGGGGGATATCTTAACGATGCCCGGTCTGCCGAAAGCACCTGCCGCAGAACGGATCGACGTGGACGAAAACGGTGTGATTACCGGTCTGTTCTGATTAAACACTGTTTTTACGTTATATAAAAAAACAACCACAGCCTTGATTTACAAAGGTTGCGGTTGTTTTTTTCTTTAGGATGAAAAGTGAAGAGGTAAAAAGTAAAATCGACAAATCTCTGTCGAGATTTGTCGATTCTGGTGCGGGCGACAAGACTTGAACTTGCACGCGTAAGCATTGGCTCCTAAGACCAACGTGTCTGCCATTCCACCACGCCCGCAAATCTTCCCGAACAGTATAGCATACCGTGCGGGAAAAAGCAATTATTTGTTTTTTGACCAGGTTGCGGGATTGAGCAACAAAATGAGGGGGAAGATCTCCAGACGGCCGAGCAACATAGCAAACGATAACAGCCATAGCGCAGGATCGGAGAAACAGGCATAGGATGCCATCGGTCCTGCTGCCCCTAACGCAGGACCAACGTTGTTAAAGCAGGATGCTGTGGCACTGAACGTGGTAACCATATCCAACGGTTCCAGGCAGAGTAACAAGAAGATGGAGAAGAACAACACGATATACAGTGCGAAATACACAGTTACCGAGTTGAGCGTGTTATTGTCCAGAATCTTGCCTTCAAATTTCACGACACCGACCGAGCGCGGGTGAAGCAAATGACGGAATTCCTGACGGATGCGTTTGAGGAGAATGACCAAACGGGCAACTTTCAGACCGCCTGCGGTAGAACCGGCGCAACCGCCGATAAACATCAGTATCAACAGAATGTTTTTGGAAAACAACGGCCATTGATCGAAGTCAACGGTGGAGTATCCTGTTGTCGTAATGATCGAACTTACCTGAAACACAGAGGCGCGGATCGCGTCGCCTACCGAGGGAACGGTTGATACAATGTTGGGTACGATCAATATGGAGGATACGGCGACGATACCGATATACCACCACAACTCCGTACTTTGTGAAACGGATCTGAAACGACGAAGAAGCAATAGATAGTATACGTTAAAGTTAATACCGAACAACAACATAAAGATGGCGATCACCCATTGCAAATACGGGCTATACCCTGCGACGCTGTCGGCTTTGATGCCGAAACCGCCGGTACCTGCCGTGCCGAGCGCGTGAAGAACGCTGTCAAACAACGACATACCACCGCAGACGAGAAGGACGATCAACACAAGGGTCATTACAATATAGATCAAATACAGAATTTTGGCGGTATCTTTGGCGCGGGGAACCAATTTGCCGATAATGGGGCCCGGCATCTCGGCGCGCATAATGTGAATGGAACGGTCGGTGATATTCGGGAACACTGCCATAACGAATACCAAAACACCCATACCGCCGATCCAGTGAGAAAAACTGCGCCAAAACAGAAGACCGTGGCTCATACTTTCTACGTCAGTCAGAATGGAGGCGCCGGTGGTGGTGAAGCCGCTGACCATTTCGAAAAATGCGCGGGTGTAGTTGGGGATCTCGCCACTTAGATAAAAGGGGAGAGCACCGACCAACGAAACGACCAGCCATGCCAAAGAAACGATGATAAACCCTTCCTTGGCATAAATGACCTGGTTTTTTGGCTTGGCTAACAACGTGATGATCGTTCCGCTGATCAAGGCGAGTGCGATGGTTATAAGAAACGACCAAAAGCAAGATTCCTGATAAATGAGAGCGACGACCGCGGGCAATAACATTAAAAACGCGATGACGCGCAAGATCTGACCCACGGTATAGAGGACCATTTTTTTATTCATGAATATCCAACCTTTATTGAATGATATCGGAAAGATCGCGCAGATGCCGTCCGGCGGCGATGACAATGACCTTATCACCGGCTAAAATGATATCGTTACCGGAGGGAATAATGGCTTTTCTGCCGCGAATGATACCGGCGATCAACATATTGGATTTTAATTTCATATCCTTTAACGGAACTTTCTGCAACGGGAAATCGGGTAACACTTCAAATTCCAATGCTTCGGCTTTGTCGTCCATAATGTTGTAAAGCGCTTCCACTTTACTGCCGATTGAGTTGTGCAACGCGCGGGCATAGCGTACCAACACGTTGGAAATGGTTTTTTTGGGAGAAACGATGCATTCCAACCCTAAATTTTCCGCCATTACGGTCAGTTCGTCACTGTTGACTTTGGAGATCACTTTGGATACGTTTTGCGACATCGCGTAGAAGGAGGTCAAAATGTTTTCCTCGTCCATTTCGGTCAATGCAACAAACGCGTCGGTGGAATCGATTCCTTCCTCGAGCAGTAATTCTTGTAAAGCACCGTCACCGTGTATAACGACCGCTTCGGGTAATGCCTCGCAAAACGACACGCAACGTTCGTGATCTTTTTCGATCACTTTGACCGAGTTGCCGCTTTGTATCAACATCTTTGCCAGATAATATGCGGTTCGACTGGCTCCTAAAAGAATGACGTTGCGGGCTTGTTTTTTGAAACTGCCGATCAATTTAAAGAAACGGTGGATCTCCACGGGGGTGGCGGAAAGCCCGATCTTATCGCCGCTTTGCAGTACAAAATTACCGTCGGGGATGTATACGTTCTCTCCGCGTTGAACGGCACTGACAAGAAAGTTAGCGTCGTATTTTTTACGCAGATCCATCAGTTTGATGCCGTTTAACAGCGAATCATCTTTTATGATGAATTCAACGATCATAAAATGACGGCGGCCGAACGAATCGATCTTCACGGCGGAGGGAAGTTTTAAGATGTTGAAAAACTCCTGTGCCGCTAACAGTTCGGGATTGATGGACATGGACAGACCGAGATGTTGTTTCATCAATCCTAAACTCTGATCGTTGTATTCGGGGTTACGAATACGCGCAATGGTGTTCTTTGCGCCCATACAACGCGCGATATAGCAACTCAACATATTCAGTTCGTCTGAATCGGTGACCGATACAAACAACTCTGCCGTATCCACATCGGCTTCCGAGAGAGTATCGCTGTCTGCGCCGTTCCCGCAAACACCCATAATATCGTACATATTGGTGAGTTCCTCAATGACCGCCGCATTACCGTCAACGGCGACGACATCGTGACCTTCCGCTGACAGACTTTCCACGATGGTGGAACCGATCCTGCCGCAACCGACTACAATAATTTTCATAGTATCACCTCATTGACCTTGCTGTAATTGGCGGTATTGTGCAACCGCCAGCGCGTCGCAACGCTCGTTTTCGGGATGTCCCTGATGTCCGTGTACCCACACGAAGCGCACTTCGTGGAGCGCGATCAGATTTAACAACGTATCCCAAAGATCGGCATTAAGAGTCGGTTTTTTATCCGCTTTGCGCCAACCGTTCTTTTTCCAGGATACCGCCCAACCTTTTTCAATACCGTTGACCACGTACTGTGAGTCGGTGACAACGGTGACGATACACCGCTCGTTCAAAGCTGCAAGTCCTTTGATAACGGCGGTCAGTTCCATACGATTGTTGGTGGTATTGGCTTCGGCGCCGCACAATTCCTTTTCGTGACCTTTATACCGTAAAACGGCCGCCCAACCGCCGCATCCGGGATTGCCCGAACAGGCACCGTCGGTAAACAGTTGAATTTCTTTCATCCGTCAACCTGCTTTCTGTAAAGCTGCAAATCACTTGTGTAACAAGAGTATTGCACTTATTATACCATTTTTTTCATAAATATCAAGACTAATAAATGCAACTGTGCCCATACTATTCCTTGACAAAAGGGTGAAAAAAGGATAAAATATATGCAAGTGATTGTGAACGGGAATAGTTTTTAAAAACCTCACGGACGGGTGGGGTTTGTTTTCGTATATATTTACATTCATTTTTGCGAAAAGGAGGATACTATGGTCGCAGAAAATAAACAGATAAAGAAAAACACTACGTCAAAAGAAGGAACGCAAAAACCTGCGGTTCGCTCGGATAAGAAGACCGCACCGGAACAAAAGAACAGATCGTCTAAACGATATTATTATAACCGCTCACAACAAAAGAAAGCAGTCAAAGAAACACCCGCGTTGCCGGTTCGCCTAACAATGTTGGGCGGATTAAACGAGATCGGCAAAAACTGTACGGTATTCGAATACGGAAAAGACGCTTTTATCATCGATTGCGGTATGGCGTTTCCGGATGAAGATCTGCTCGGGGTGGACATTGTTTTACCCGAATTCACCTATATTGAAAAGATCCACGAACGCATCAAAGGTATCGTCATCACACACGGTCACGAAGATCATATCGGCGCGTTGCCGTATCTGCTCAAGCAACGCATATTTCCCATTTACGCTACCCGATTGACCATCGCGTTGATCGAATCGAAACTCAAGGAACACGGTTTAGACGGGAAAGTCCCGTTACACGTGGTGAAAACCGGTGATATCGTCCGTTTTCAAGATGTGTCGGTTGAATTAATCAACGTCAACCATTCTATCCCCGATGCTGTGGGGTTGGGCATTAAAACCCCGAACGGGTATGTGATCCATACCGGCGACTTCAAGATCGACTGTACTCCTATCATGGGAACAATGATCGATCTGCCTCGCTTGGGCGAGATGGGGAAGGAAGGCGTGTTAGCACTTCTTGCCGATTCCACCAACGCTGAACGCGCGGGTTATACACCGAGTGAACGGGTGGTCGGGGAGAGTTTCACCAACCTGTTCAAGAAAGCCGAAAACAAACGCATTATCATTGCGACCTTTTCTTCTAATCTGCCGCGTATTCAACAGATTATTGATGCATCGGCGCGTGACGGACGAAAAGTTGCCATTTCGGGACGCAGTATGGTCAATAACGTTACCATTGCGCAGGAACTCGGTTATTTGAACGTTCCCGAAAACATTTTGGTGGATATTGATATGATCAATCGATATCCAAAAGAGAAGATGACCATTATCACCACCGGCAGTCAAGGGGAACCGATGTCTGCGTTAGCACGTATGGCATTTTCCGATCATCGAAAGGTAGAGGTCGGTTCCGACGACTATATCATTATTTCCGCAACACCGATCCCCGGTAATGAAAAAACCGTCGGCAAGGTCGTTAACGAACTGATGAAACGCGGTTGTGACGTCGTCTATGAAAAGATGTACGACGTTCACGTTTCGGGTCACGCTTGTCAGGAAGAACTGAAACTGATCCAAGGCATTACCCGTCCCCGTTATTTCATTCCCGTCCACGGGGAACAAAAGCATATGTTAAAACACGCGCAACTGGCGCGTACGATGGGTATGGATCCGAAATCGATCCTTATTCCGGAACTTGGCAAGGTGATTGAGATTACACCCGAAAAAATTGCGGTTACCGAAACCGTTCCTGCCGGCAGAGTGTTGGTTGACGGACTCGGTATCGGTGATGTCGGCAGTGTTGTTTTGCGTGACCGTAAACATTTGGCGCAAGACGGGTTGATCGTTGTGGTCGCCATCATTGATCCCGTCAGCCGACAGATCGTGTCGGGACCGGATCTGGTATCGCGCGGATTTGTGTATGTGCGCGAATCGGAAGAATTGATGGATGAGGCAAAATCCATCGCGTATGACGTGTTGGAAGATTGTCTGCGACGTCACGCGTACGATTGGTCCACCATGAAAAATCGCGTTCGCGATGAACTTTCACACATGTTGTTTAAAAAGACGAAGCGCAGTCCGATGATCTTACCGATCATTATGGAGAACTAATCTAAGGAAAGGGGGAAACGCTTTGAAAGCACGGAAACTCTGGAATCTTGTCAGTACGATCGTCGTATTATCGATCGTACCGATTGCGATGACGGTGGTGTCCTTTTGGTGGGATCTGCGTATTTTTATCGGTTGTTGCGTACTAACTGCCGTATCGTTGTTTTACGCGCTTTGGCGTTTCTTCCGCCTTAACCGTGATATACGCGGTTATCTTACCGCGTTATCCGATCATTTGGATCCCGACAACCGCAGTGCCATTGAAAGTACACCGTTACCGATCGTGTTGATCAAAGAAAACGGTGAGATCGTCTGGTATAACCATCTGTTCAGACAGATGGTCCTATCGGGAAAAGACATATTCGGTTCGCCGCTTCAAACGGTCTTTCCTGAACTGTCCGTCTATCAACTCGCAAAGCAAAATCACAGTACGTTAGCGACAAACGGAAACTCGTACGCTTTGTTTACCGAAACGCTGACGGTCGGTGATCATAAAAATGCGCATCTCATCTATTGTATCGACGATACGCAGTGGAAATATATCACCGCTGAATACGATGCCAGTCGTCCGGTCGTGTTGTCGCTCTACATAGATAACGGCGATGAAATGATGCAAAACCTGCGTGACAGTGAACGTGCACAATTGTCCTCTCGTGTGGAAACGTTACTGGAAGATTGGGTAGCACACCATCACGGTATTTTCCGCAAATGCTCTACCGATCGCTTTATTGCGATCGTTGAATACCGTTTTCTGCAAAGTATGGTGGAAAACAAATTTGATATCTTAGACCGCGTACGCACGGTACAGACCGCCAAAGGCGAAATGCTGACCTTGTCGGTCGGTGTCGGTACGGCAAACTCCTTTTCGTTGGCGGAAGCGTCCTCTCGCAAAGCGTTGGATATGGCGCTCGGACGCGGGGGAGATCAGGTGGCACTCAAAACGGAGAACGGTTTCGACTTTTACGGTGGATTGTCCAAAAGCGTAGAAAAACAAACGCGCGTACGTCCCCGCGTAGTTGCCTCTGCGTTGCACGAATTGATCCTCAACAGTGATAACGTGTTACTAATGGGACATCGGTATTCCGATCTGGATTGCCTTGGTGCCGCTATCGGTTTGACAGCCGCTTGCCGCAGTTTGGGCAAAACGGCATACACGGTATACGATCCGCAAACCACGTTGGCTGCCGACCTGGCGGCGCGGTTCAGCGCGTCGGAATATTGCATCACCGCCGAAAACGCACTGCCGCTCATCACGGCAAAAACGTTGCTCATCATTACGGATACCCATATTCCGACGTTGTTGGATATTCCCGAACTGTATGAAGCCGTTTCGTCGGTCGTGGTGATCGATCATCACCGCAAAATGGTTGGTCACATTGACAATGCCGTTATTTTCTACCACGAACCGAATGCCAGTTCCGCTTCGGAAATGGTGGCGGAATTGATCCAGTATATGCCTAACGTTTCGATCGATAAAACACACGCTGAAGCATTGCTCGCGGGTATTATGCTGGATACGCGCAGTTTTGTGATGAAAGCGGGTGTCCGCACGTTTGAGGCGGCGGCATATCTGCGTAAACTCGGTGCCGATACGGTGGAAGTCAAGCGTTTGTTTTCCGAAAACATCGATCTGTATCAACAAAAAGCCGAGATCATTTCAACTGCCGAACGATACGGAAATTGCGCGATCGCATATGCGGAAAACGGCGGATCTTCGATCCGTATTGCGGCATCACAGGCCGCCGACGAATTGTTGTCGGTAAAAGGTGTACACGCGTCGTTTGCGTTGTTTGCGGAAAACGGCGGTGTCAACATTTCGGCGCGATCTTTCGGCGCGTGGAACGTGCAGTTGATCATGGAAGCACTCGGCGGCGGCGGTCATCAGACGATGGCGGGCGCCTATCTTACCGATACGTCACTCGAAGATGCCGTACGGGCACTGAAAAATGTCATTGATCTGCAACATTCCGATGTTGCACAGATATAATTTTCCAAAAGAGGTGTTTACACAATGAAAGTGATATTAAAACAAGACGTTAAAGGTCAAGGAAAAAAAGGCGAACTGGTACAGGTGTCGGACGGATACGCCCGTAATTTCCTGTTACCTCGCGGTTTGGCGATAGAGGCCGATGCACAGGCAATGAACGACTTGCGCAACAAAGAATCCGCCAAACAACATCATTTGCAAGTTGAAAAAGAAGAAGCGTTGGCAGCGGCAAATACCGTTGAAGGCAAAACCGTTAAGGTTACCGCCAAAGCCGGACAAAGCGGAAAACTATTCGGTTCGGTAACCTCTAAAGAAGTCGCCGAAGCGTTGAACGTACAGTACGGTATCGTGATCGATAAACGCAAGATCGTGATGGGTGATATCAAAGCGTTCGGTTCATATCAGGCGGAACTGAAATTCAATCAAGGTGTCACCGCGACAGTTACCGTTGTGGTTTGTGAATGAATAACAACAAGGAGTTAAATCCCTATGGCAGATCGTGTTTTGAGTTTTGACGAACTGAATATGCCGCACAGTCTGGAAGCCGAACAGGCGGTATTGGGTGCTATTTTGATGGAATCCGATTGCATCAATGAGGTTGCCGACCGTCTGCGCCCCGAACATTTTTATCTTCCCGAACATCAATCGATTTACAGTATTATGTTGTCGAAGATGATCGAATCCCGCACTATCGATTTTGTAACGGTGTTAGAATCGCTTAAAGCGGAACCGTTTTTCTCGGGTGAGGAAGGAAAATCCTATTTACTGAAACTGGCGCAGATCGTTCCGTCCATTTCCAATATCGAACACTACGCACAGATCGTTCGCGAAAAATATGACGTACGTCGGTTGATCCACGCATCCCGTGAAATTATGAGTGATGCGATGGATCCGTCGACCGACGTACCGTTACTGTTGGATTCGGCGGAACAGAAGATCTACGACATTCGACAGGACAAGCATACTTCGGGTCTTATGCCGATCAAAGACGTGATCGCATCCAACTATGAGATGTATAACAAACTCAATTCCGAGGAACGCGACCTGTACGTCGGTATCCCCACCGGTATCAGTGCATTGGACGAGATCACCACCGGTCTTAACAAGTCGGACCTGATCATCGTCGGTGCGCGTCCCGG
>CAYSPZ010000028.1:0-21796 GCA_964433065.1 uncultured Eubacteriales bacterium
CGGCCGGTGGTTATGATTTTATGCTTCAGGGGTATCTTCCGTCTTGTCCTGTTCATCCGCCGCTTCCTCGGATGTGATCGGTGCTTCGATCGGTTCATCCGCCGTTTCTTCGGTCACACGTACGGGTTGCACCGTAAGCGGTTGATCGGTCGAGGCGGTCAACTCCTCCAACGTGTCGGGGATCTCGTTTACCGACTGAACGGTGACGTCTTCTGCCACAAATCCTTCCTGTACGGGAACGACGGCGGCAGTCTCCGACGGTGCTAAGATCGCAACGGGTGTCGGTCGTTTTTTACGTTTGAGGACGATAAACAACACCACCAACACGATCAACGAAACGAGCGAGATCGCTCCGCCGATCAGCATCCCTTTGGGAACATATTGCAGTTCGATCTCGTGATCGCCTGCCGTCAGATCGATCGCCAAAAATCCTTTATTGACCGCGACGGTTTCCACCTCGACACCGTCCACCTTGACCGTCCAACCCTCGTCGTAGGGGATTGAGGTCATCAACACACCGTCTTTGTCGGCACTGACGGTACCTTGAATGCGGTTGTCGGTGAACTCGCTGACAACCAGTTGATTCTTTTGCAACTGCGCCATGCCCTGCTCGAACAGGTCTTTGTTCATCGTGGCAACGTACAGGTTACCCGTACAGGACATTTCGGAGGTGACCTCAAACGTCACGACCGTCCCTTCTTCGCATTCGCCGCCGTCAATGATAAACGGTTCGTGCGGCGATACCGACCAGTTGTTACCGTTACAGGACAGGTTCATCGATTCACAGGCACCGCATTCCGCGTACAGGAACAACTGTCCGCCGCTTTGCAGCGTCGCGGAGAACTGCGCCGTGCCGACCTCTTCGTCCACGTGTACGTGGAATCCCGAACTGTTGTAGGACAACGACCCGTTGAAATCATCCGAAGAGATGGGATGAAGGGTGTACAACGATTCCTGAATACCGGTAAGTGCCGTAAAGAGATCGTTCTGCGACAAAATGGGATTGTACTGTGTGTAACTGTATTGCTTGATCATCGGGTCGCTCATATAACCGAGTGCGAGCGCCGCGGTGTTCTCGTAAATGTAATAGGTCGTACCGTTTTTGGAATAGGAATCCACCTTTTTGAGTTGCGGATGATCGCCCAGATTGGATTGCAGGACCACGTACCGAATGCCGAGCAAGGAATCGGTAAACGGCACGAACGATTTATACAGATGACTGTTCACACCGTTGATGGCATAGCCGAGACCGCCCATCAGTTTGGTGGTGGTATAATAGTTACTCGATGAGAAGGTGGTGACACCGCGGTAATGGAACAATGCCGTGTCAACACAGGTGCGGCGCGGCAGGAATTCCATACGGTAGAATTCACCGTTTGCCTGCTTGTCACCGATGGTTTGCGTCAACTCCACCGCACCTAAGATCGCCTGCGTTTCGACGTTGTCCACGTAATTCGCGTGATCGGTGTAATGCTCGTTGTTGTTGACCGATACGAACGCATACCCGCCGCCGAAGATCATTTCCACCGTGACGGTGAACAACAACAGCGCATATGCCACGCGGCGGCACAACCGTTTTTTGGAGGCGATCGCCAGAATGAAGGTGTAGATCGCGATCACCGCCAGATTGATATAGATCAGCGCAACACCGTACGTGTCACTGCCGAACCGTTCTTCAACAAACAGATAGGTGACCGCACAGGCACAGACCGCCAACACGTGTTTTACTTTGATGTGATTGAGATGCCGTAACGCCTCGAATGCCATCAACAACACCACGAAACAGTATAAAAACGAGAAACGATAGGGGAGATCGTTGGGGGAATGTAATCCGTGCCACAACAGATCGATCCAGTTAATGACGAAACTGAGCCCCATCGCCATCCACAGACCTACGTACGCGATCCGTTTACGAAGCGGGATCCCCGAATTGAGCGCAAACAACGGTACGCACAACGCGGACAACACACCGCAGTACAGGTTGGGCAGATTTCCCGACCGAATGGTGGGGGAGTTGGCAACCAGATGACGGCCGAGCAGGTCAAAGAAATCAAAATTCGTTTTGATGTCGGGCATATCACCGCCCGCCGCCGACGTTGTCTGTAACGCGAAGTATACGGGGACCAGTAATACCGCACTCAATCCCGCACCGAGCAGGGAACAACCCGCAAACCGTCCGAAACCGATCGCGAGTGCTTTCCCCGTATGGGCAGACCGCAGAACATAGGTCGCGTAATACAATACCAAAAAGACGCATAACATAAAGCCGATGTAGTAGTTGGCATACAAGCAATACGCGAGCGAGAAGACGTATATACCGAACTTGCCGTTTTCCATCAACTCTTCAAATCCAAGCACCACGATCGGTAATACCATCACGACGTCCAGCCACATAATGTTCCAGGAATACGCGATCAGGTACATCATCATCGAATACATCACTGATACGAGCGGAATGCACAAGCCTTTGTACTTGAAGATGCGTTGTACGCACAACGCGAAGAACGCACCGGTCAGCGCATTTTTCAACAGCGTGATCACAAGGACACCTTCGGCTAACAACCGTTCGGGGAAGAGGAGCAACAAAACGTTTAAGGGACTCGCCAGATAATACCCGAACAGGGACACGTAGTTGGCACCCAATCCCACCTCAAACGAGTAGGTGGAAAGCGATCCTTCCAGAATAGCGTCACGCAACCCCGAAAGAAGCGGTGCGTATTGGTGGTGCATATCCACGATCATACCCGTTTCGTTGCCGAACGGCCACATTCCCACAAACGAATAAGCAACGCACATGGTGGCAAGGGACAAAATACCCGACCACAACGGATAATACCAGTTCGGACGTTGCGTTACGGGTGCGACACCGTCCCGCCCCAGCTCGTCTGCGAGTAAAAACAACAACGAACCCAGCAACACGGCGATACCGCCCGAACACGCGATCTTCTGCGCCAATCCGGTGATGGATAAAGCGTCAATGTGACCGCTGAACACCCAAACCAGCGCGAAGATCACGATCGCAAACGCGGCGGCGACGATACCCGACATCAACCGCCCGTTTTGAAGATCCGAAACCCCAGTCGACTTTTCTTTCATACAGCGACCTCCTTTTGGTATATACACAATCAATATACCACAACTCTTTGCAAAGTGCAATCTCTGTTTAACAAAAAGCAGATGCGCCTTACACGCATCTGCTGTCAATTTTTCGGTTTTTGAAATAATATTCCTTATCCCGTTCACCGATCGGACGCAGTACGCGGCAAGGATTGCCGACCGCCACCACCCCCGACGGGATGTCGCGGGTGACCACACTGCCCGCACCGATCACCGTATTGTCGCCGATCGTCACACCCGGCAGAAGGATCGCGCCCGCACCGATCCAGCAATTTTTGCCAATGCGAACGGCGGCATTGTACTGATACCCTTCGGCACGAAGAGCGGGATCAACGGGATGCCCCGCGGTCGCCACCGTCACGTTCGGACCAAACAGGGTGTTATCCCCTACGTAAATGTGGGTGTCGTCCACCAAGGTCAGATTGAAATTTGCGTACACGTTTTTTCCGAAATGCACGTGTTTGCCGCCCCAGTTTGCGTGAAGCGGCGGTTCGACGTAACACCCTTCGCCGATCTCGGCGAACAACTCTTTGAGCAACCGTTCGCGCCGTTCGAGTTGGGTCGGCCGCGTTTGATTGAATTCGTATAAACGGTCCAAACACGCGAGTTGTTCCCGAAACAGGTCGGGGTCGTTCGGGAA
This sequence comes from uncultured Eubacteriales bacterium, assembly GCA_964433065.1. Classification (GTDB taxonomy): domain Bacteria; phylum Bacillota; class Clostridia; order Oscillospirales; family Acutalibacteraceae; genus RGIG3009. The sequence continues at coordinate 3,758 of CAYSPZ010000028.1, forward strand.
ATACAACCGTTCACTGTGCATCAACTCTTTGATATCCATCTCCGTCACCTCACGACCATTATACACCATACGGTTTAAAAAGCAATTGTGCCTGTACAAAATTTTGGAAATTCAACTTTACTTTTAGGCGCGAAAGTGATATTCTAACAACAGAAAGGGGAGTCGTACCAATGAAACTGACCTTTGACCATGACCTGCATATTCATTCTTACATTTCCCCGTGCGGCGGCGATCCCACCCAGACGGCGGAAAAGATCTTAAGTTATGCTACCGAAAACAACCTGAAATGCGTCTGCGTGACCGACCATTTCTGGGACGAAAAGATCCCGTCGCCGCTGTCGTTTGATTTTAATACGTACGAACGGCTTAATGCCATTCGTCCGCTTCCGCAAAGTGAAAATACGCGGTTCCTTTTCGGTTGCGAAGCCGACCTCGATGTGAACGGCAAGATCGGTATTTCACCCGAACGAATGAGTGAATTTGATTTCATCGTGGTGGCGACCACCCACTTTCATCACGACGACAAGGCATTGTTGCCGCAGGACAGAGAAAGCGCACAAGCGCGTGCCAATGCGTGGGTCAAACGTTTCGATTGCTTGTTAAATTACGATCTCCCGCACCACAAGGTGGGTCTGGCACATATGACCACCGCGTGTATGGAAACCACCTCTTATGAGAGAATGATGGAAGTTGTTAAAGCCATCCCCGAAAACGAGATGATCCGTCTGTTCAAACGCGCGGCGGAACTGGAGATCGGTATCGAATTAAACCGTGAAGCAATGAATTTCCCGCTCGAAGACGAAGATGCCTGGAAACCGTATTTCCTCGCCAAAGAATGCGGATGCAAATTCTACTGCGGCAGTGATGCGCATAACGATAACGGGCTGAAACAAGCACCCGGCATTTACGCGCGTGCCCTTCCGTTCTTGGACTTTGACGAAAGCGACCAATATGATTTCACAAAGTTGTACAGTTGATGAGGGTTCCGCTCGTTTCGACTGTAATAAAAGCGCCCGTGAGGGCGCTTTTTCATTTATCCGATCTTTTTATTCAGTTTACGACTGATGAGTGTAAGCGAGATCACCACCGTCAACCATACCGCCAGATACACCACCGCAAAGACGGCGGTAAAGATGAGCACCACGTTTAAGTGGAACGGGATCCAACTGTTGACAAGGTAACACAACACGTAGGCGCAATACAATACCGCGAAATGCACGAGCGTCGATTTCGGCACACTCCATTCGTCGATCTGATTGAATACCGACGCACCCGCTTGTATAAAGGCGAGCAGATATACCGATACGATGGCGACCAACACCTGCATACCCGTGAGCGAGAAATCCGTCACCGTTTTTTGGAGAACGGCATAGATCACCCCTAAAATGATGGGACCGAACCCACCGAACATCAATCCTCTGTGTAAAAAGGTCTTCACCGTGTTTTTCATACTAAATACCGATCCTTTCTTTAATGACTTTCAGTTGCCGCCGCGACACGTAGTCAACGTACCCGTTCTGAAACCGTACCTTGAGCGTTCCGGCTATCGAAGCGTCAAATCGTTCCACCTTCTTGATATTCGCAAGGCAGGATTGATTGATCTTGATGAAACAAAACGGCAACTTTTCTTCCAACGTATACAACCGTTCCCGAAGTAAAAATCGTTCCCTTTCACAAACGGCATATACTCTGTTTTGCACCACCGCCACACAATAAATATCGTCGACGTCGAGCGGTATGATCTCCTTGTCCTTGTACCCGATGATCGCCGTGTCGGGTTCTTCCGTCAACCGTCGGATCTCGCGTACCAGAGGGGTCTCTGCTTTCGCGTAGACCACCACTTTTTCCTCACCGTTCGGGTTAAGTACGACCTCGCATTTCATTTCGATTTCCTCCTTTCGCCCTCATCATACCCGACCGACCGTTTACTTTCAAGCAAAAAACCGCGTTCGGTCGAAAAGTACGGCTAAACGGTGCGTACGCGACGCGATAGTTGACCGCACGAATTTGGTGTGGTAAAATATTTCCGTACAGACAGGAGGGGTACCGATGAATCAGGTCATCTCGCAACTATTCGAACGAAGATCGGTGCGCGTGTTTACCGACCGCGCCATCTCACCCGAAGACAAAGCGCTCATCTTAGACGCGGCGGCACAAGCGCCGACTGCGGGTAACCAACAACTGTATACGATACTGGATATCACCGACCAAGCACTCAAAGAAAAATTGGTCGATACCTGCGACCACCAACCGTTCATCGCGCAAAGTCCGCTGGTACTCGTCTTCTGCGCCGACTGCCTCAAATGGTACGATGCCTATCGATCGGTCGGATGTACACCACGTCAACCGGGGGTCGGCGACCTGTTACTAGCGGTAAACGATGCCTTGATCGCCGCACAAAACGCGGTGACAGCGGCACACAGTCTGGGGATCGGCTCTTGTTATATCGGCGACATTATGGAAAACTACGAAGAACAAAAAGCGTTGCTCGGCTTACCCGAATACGTGTTTCCCGCGGCAATGCTGGTATTCGGTTACCCCACCGAACAACAGAAGACCCGCGAAAAACCGCCCCGTTCTCCCCGCGAACAGACCGTACACGAAAACCGTTACCGCCGAATGGACGACGAAGAGTTGCGTCGGTTACTCGAAGTCAAGGCGGGAAAACGGGACTACGAACAGTGGTTACAGGCATTCTGCGACCGCAAATACGATTCGGATTTTTCCCGCGAAATGACCCGCTCGGTCAAACGATATCTGGACGAATACCGCTTCTGAATATATGTCGCGCTATCCTAAAGGGGAGTTTTCAATATGCAATTCATCAAAAAGATAAAACCGCCGTCCTTTGCACAATGTGCGCTATACCTGTCGTTTTTGTTCGTCGGCATCTTTCACGTATACCTCTCCTGCATTTTATCGGTCATCTTACTCGGCTGGTTATGGTGGCGTATGCATAAAAGAGGAGAACTGACCGTTTGCATCGATTGGTTGTTGATCGCCGTCGGCATACTGGTCGGCGGATATGCCGTCACCACGTTATGGGCGATCGACTCGGGTACCGCCATCTTCGGCTTTTTCAAATTCCTGCCCGTCCTGCTTTACACGTTGGTACTGATGCAGGATCCCGACGGCAAAGAACGGGTCATACAAGGTCTTCCGTATATGGTCGTTGCGATGACCGTTGTTTCGGTTGTCGGTATGCAGATCCCGCTGTTTTCCACCTTTTTTTCGGTCGTCGGTCGTTTAGGCGGGTTCGTGCAGTACCCGAATGCTTTTGCGATCATCTTACTAATTGCCGAACTGTTGCTCATCACCAAAGACCGTCCCCACCTTATCGATTACCTGTGCATTTCGGTGTTGCTGTTCGGCATTCTGTATACCGGCAGCCGTACCGTGTTCATCTTAGCAGCGGCTTCCAACGTGGTCGCACTGCTGTTCAACAAAAACAAGATCGTCCGTCGTATTATGCTCGGCTGTATCGTCGGCGGTATCGCGCTCGTTTTGTTGTACTGTTTTATTACCGATAACTTCTACGTTATCCTGCGTTACTTGAAGATTACCGCCAACCAAAGCACCTTTATCGGTCGTCTGCTCTATGCGCAGGACGCGTTGCCCACCGTCCTCAGTCACCCGTTCGGGATCGGATATATGGGCTACTATTTCATCGAACAAAGTATTCAGACCGGCAAATACGCGGTTATGTTCATCCACAACGATTTTCTGCAGATACTGTTGGACGTGGGCTGGATCCCGCTGATTTTGTTCCTGATTGCCGTCGTCGCATCGCTCATCAATCGGCAGACCCCGTTCCGCTATAAACTGATTCTGGTGACCGCCTTGTTGCACGTCGGCTTTGACTTTGACCTGCAATACGTTGCCATCTTTATGATGTTACTGTTATTTATCACACCGCAACCGTTCAAGACCGTCACCCTCAAAAAACGTCCCGTGGCGGTTTCGTTGGTCACCGCCGTTTTTACGTGCCTGTGTCTGTACTTCGGTACCGCACAAACACTTGCACGGTTTGAATTTCACGACCTGTCCGCCAAGGTGTATAATCACAATACCGCCGTTGACATTGAATTGATCAAAGCGGAAAGCGACCCCTTCGAAGCGGAAAAGATCGCCGACCGTATCCTTGAACGCAATCCCTATATCACCATCGCCTACAGCGCGAAAGCGCGTGCCGCCTACACGAGAGGCGATTTCGGCAAGGTCATTCAATACAAAACCAAAGCGACCGATCTCGCGCATTTTTCCCATACCGAATACTGGGAATATGCCCGTATGTTGGTCACGGGTATGACGTTGTACGAACAGGCAGGGGATACCGCCAGCGCGGATTTCTGCAAAAAAGAATTGCTGTCGTTGGCAAAAAAACTACCCGCACAAAAAGAGCGGTTGAGCGAGTACGGCAAGGCGATCGACCAACAACCCATCTTCTATTTCCCGAAAGACGTGCGAACGCAGATCGAAGCATTGGAAGGAGAAGGATAATATGAAACGGTGGATATCTCTCCTGTGTGTCCTGGTACTTCTTTGCTGTCTGTGCGGATGCTCACCAAACCGAGCAATCACGGTACAGGATTCGGCGGGCAACACCCTCATCACACTGAACAGCGCGTTGCTGCTGGACGCGCAACTGTCAAACAACGATCAGAGCAGTTACATCCGTTTGGCCCTCAACGAAGCGGTCGGTATTCTTGCCGATCTGTACGGGTACGACCTGTCCGACGCAACCGACCAACTGTTTCGCGGCGGCTATACCGTTCATACCACGTTTGATCCGATCGCACACGCCGCCGTCGCCACCGCCTATCACAACTACGAGAACACCGCATTACCGTTCGGGTGCGCGATCCTCGACGATACGGGCAGTGTACGCGCGGTGTACAGCGGCGGCGACAACAAGGAATACGCCCTGCTCGGTCATTCGCCCTTTTCCACCATCAAGCCGTTAAGCGTCTATGCACCTGCGATGGAAAAAGGCTTGATCGACTGGTCGACCAAACTGACCGACGCACCCTATAAAAAGGTGATGAACGAAAACGGCATACTGAAAAACTGGCCCGAAAACGCTTCGCAAACGTATACGTACAAGGATACCTTACTGATCGATTGCATTAAACATTCCCTTAACACCGCCGCCGTACACGGTTTAAAATCGCTCGGTGTACAAAATTCACTGACCTTCCTGCAAGATATGTTCGGAATGGATCTTTCGTACGAGCAGAAAAAACTCGCCGCGCAAAACGAAGACGAGATCATCGGCAACGTCGCAATGGGTTATCTTAACAAAGGTGTCACACCCGTTGACCTCGCGGGGTATTATCAGATCTTTGCAAACGGCGGTGTGTATATCCGCCCGTATACCGTCGACCGTATCGTCGACAAAAACGGAAAAACCGTCTATACCCACGAATCCAACCCCAAACAGGTGATCGGTGAGGACACCGCCTACGTTATGAACCGTTTACTCGACGCGGTAGTCACTTCCGGCGGTACCGGCGCAGATGCCGCTGTTTCGGGTGTTGAGATGGTCGGTAAGACGGGTACGGGCACCGACGCGGGCGGCAACTGGTTTGTCGGTGTCACCCCCGAATACCGTTGTGCCGTATGGCGCGGTGTCAGCAAAAAGACCAACGTCAGCGCCGCCGCGCTGTTTACGGAAGTGATGGCAAATATGCCGACCCACACCGTCACCGAATTCACGCGACCCGCCACCGTCCGAAAAGGTGTCTACTGCAGTGAAAGCGGAGATCTTTTCTCTTCCGACTGTAAACGGATGCAGATCGGCTACTACGCGACCGACCGCAAACCGACGGCGTGCGATGCTCATTAGCAAAAGCCAACGAAGTTGCCGACGATATCAACACAATGATATCGTCGGCAACTCTGCTTTCTGATATCGTCGGCAACTCTGCTTTCCGCCTTGACTTTTTGATTTGGTTGTGCTACTCTTGCGTATAGGTATAAATATTTCCGAAGATCTTAGAGAGGTGTTTCGCAATGAAAAGGTTGAAGAAAACGTTGTCCTGCATACTGGCACTGCTGGTATTGCTGACGACCGTCCCCGTCGGCGGGCTGACCGTATCCGCGGCAGCGATCGATCACGGGGAAATCTTACCGGATACTCCCACCACCGCGACCATCAGCGTCAGCGGTGACGTTGCCGTATTTAGTTTCACCCCGACCGCGAGCGGTTACTATCGGTTCTATTCCGATTGTGGTGAGGATACCTACGGGTATATTTACGACGCAAACGGAAACCAATTGGCAAGCAATGACGATGGCGGCAACGATTACAATTTTGCCGTCACATATGAAATGACCGCCGATGTTACCTACCAATTACAGGCCCGTTATTATGATGACGAAGACAAAGGCTCTTTCTTGGTGTCGGTCGAGAAATTCACACCGTGGCTCATCGAATCGGTCGAGTTTCACGACGTCAGCGTTATCGAAGGGAACACGAACACCGCAGAAACTTACGACGAAGAGCTTGGTGAAAATGTCCAATGGCAACGGTATTCGTATTCCTACCACTTTACCATTACCTATTCGGACGGAACCACCGAAGAAAGAACGACCGGTTATTCCCACGACGACAACGTGATCCGTGACGATGCGGGTTACTACTACGTCAGCGCGACCGACGATCAAAGCCATACGTCACCGTGGGGGATCGGTAGCCATACCGTCACCGGTTACGTGCAAGGGTTGGATATTTCCGACACCTACACGGTTGAAGTGATCGAAAACCCGATCCAATCGGTCACCTTCTCGGCCACGACGATCATCGAAAACACCTACGGGTATTACCGTACCGACTGGGTGTGGGACGAGGAAAGCGGGCAGGAGATTCAAACTCCCGAATATTTTTGCTACTACGATCTATATCCTCGCAACCCGATTATTACCCTGAAAGACGGCACCGTGATTGAAGGCAATTCCTTTGAGTGGAACGGTCAGTGGCACTATCTTAACTATTTTATTAGCCAAAGTTATGAAAACCGCTGGACGGTGGGCAACACCTATCAGGTCAACGCCAGCATTTGCGGTTACAAATTCACCTACGACATCGAGATCGTTGAAACCCCTGTCGCATCGGTCACCTTCCCGGCCACGACGATCATCGAAAACACCTACGGGTATTACCGTACCGACTGGGTGTGGGACGATGAACTCGGACAGGAAGTGGAAACACCGGAATACTTTTACTATACGACAGATCACATTTTTTCGTTATCCCACACCATCACCCTCAAAGACGGTACGGTCATCAACAACAACGGTTGCAGCTGGAACGGACAATGGTATAGTATTAACTATTCCGATGACCAAAGTTACGAAAACCAATGGACGGTAGGAAACACCTATCAGATAAAAGGCGAAATTTTAGGTTTCGAATTTACCCGTGACATTGAGATCATCGACACACTCATCGAGTCGGTTACGGTCGATCCGATCGTGCGGCTGGAAGAAACCGACGGCTATTACGAAACCGAGTCGTGGAACGACGAAACCGAGCAATGGGAACAACATCCCGAATACTTCCACTATACGGATCTTCGTCCCAGTCACTTTGTCGTCACCTACAAAGACGGCACGGTGACCGAAACGGACGGTTCCGAATGGTGGGGCGAATTTTCTCCTTTCAGTTATTCCGATGACCAAAGTTACGAAAACCAATGGCAGGCAGGGAACACGTATCAGGTCAACGCTGAACTTTACGGTTACGAGTTCACCTACGACGTACAGATCAAGGAAAGTCCGATCGCCTCGATCGTCCCCAACAAGGTCATCAAACTGGAAAACAGAAACGGTTATTATACAACCGACGAAACGTGGGACGGGGACACCCAATCGTATATCAGAAGCCCCGAATATTTCTACTATGAAGACCTGTACCCCTACAACTCGGTCATTACGTTGAAAGACGGTACCACCAGTAAGGGCGCAGGAATCTGGTGGAACGGTGAATGGCTTTCTATGGTACATGACTATCAGCAATCGTATGAGACCCGTTTGTCAGCCGGTAACACCTATACGTTCTCCGGGCGTCTTGCCGGTTACGAGTTTACCTACGACGTAGAGATCGTCGATACACCGGTGGCAACGATCACGTTCGATCCGGTCACCAAAATGGAATACACCGACGGTTACTATAAGACCGAAACGTGGAACGCTGAAAAAGAGGTGTGGGAGCAACACGCCCCGTACTATTACTATTATTCGGAATACCTGACTCCGCTCAATCCGGTTATTACCCTTAAAGACGGTACCGTGATCGAAGGCAATAGTTTCGCGTTTGGCGATAACTGGTATTATCTCGATCTTTACACCGATCAAAGTTACGAAAATCCCTGGACGGCAGGGAACACCTACCAGGTCAATGCAGAAATCTGCGGTTATGAGTTCACCTACGACGTTGAGATCACAGCGCCTCCCGTCATCGAACTCGATACCGTGCAAACGGTAACCATTGCAAACGGCGGCGAAGTTGGCGTATTTAATTTCACCCCCGACGAAAGCGGCGCGTATCTGTTCGGTTCTTCCTCCGAACAGGATACCTACGGGTACATCTACGACGCAAACGGAAACTGCCTTGCAAGTAACGACGACGGCGGTGAAGGCAACAACTTTATGGTTGGATACACGCTGACCGCCGGTGTCACCTATCAGTTGCGTGCCCGTTTTTACAACAGTTCCAATACCGGTTCTTTTGACGTTGTTGTTACTCAAAGCCCCGTTGTGTCGGTCACCGCCGAAACGATTACCAGAATCGAACACACCGGCGGCTATTACAGCACCGGATCCATTTGGGACGAAGAGCTCGGCGAATACGTCGAATACCGCTACTATTATTACAGCAGCAACCTCCATCCCCGCGATATGGTCGTTACCCTCAAAGACGGCACCGTGATCGAAGACAGCAGTTTTGAGTGGAACGGACAATGGTACACTTACGATAATCTGAACTACACGCAGGATTGTTACAACCAATGGACGGTTGGCAACACCTACCCGATCACTACCACGATCGGCGGCTATGAATTCACTTACGATGTCGAGATCGTCGAAAGTCCGGTCGCGTCGGTAATCGCCGATCTCGTGGTACGGGCTGAAAACTCAAACGGTTATTACACCAGCAGTGAGATCTGGAGCGAGGAAAAAGACTGCTTCGTTTTGTCCCCCGAATATTTCTATTATCAAGATATTACGCCGTACAACAATATGGTGATCACCCTCAAAGACGGTACGAAGATCAACGGCGGTGGGTTTGACTGGCAAGGCAGTTGGTATTATGTCGAACACCCCGACTTCCAGAACTACGCAACCCGTTTATTGCCGGGTTCCAACCAAGTAACCGCCACCATTGCCGGCTACGAATTCACCTACACGGTGGAGATCACCCAACTGTCGTCGAACGACTCGTTCGAATACTACGAAACCGAAGACGGCATCATCATCACCGACTCCTTCATCTACCCCGAAATGTTGGAGATCCCCGCCGAGATCGACGGGAAACCCGTCGTAGGCGTTGCGGATCTGAACGGTTACTATGCTGTTAAACATCTGGTCTTCCCCGACAGCGTCAAAACGATCGGTGACTATGTGCTTCGTGATTTTGATTCACTTGAAACGGTCACCTTCGGCAGCGACATCGCGAACCTGTACAGCGAGATGTTCCTGTACACTTACAGTCTTAACAAGATCGTTGTTTCGGAAGATAACCCCAACTTCTGCACCGTAGACGGTGTGCTGTACGACAAAGCGATCACCTGTGTGATCGCGTACCCCATCTGCAGAGGAACCGCGTACGAGGTGCCCAACACGGTCACCGATATCAGCGCGTTGCAAGACAATTATTACAGCGGTCTGGCGATTACCTTCCAATCGGGCAACCCGAACTATGTCACCGAAGACGGTGTCACCTATAATGCGTCTAAAACGCAGATCCTGTTCTGCGCCAAAGACAAAACAGGCAGTTACGTAATGCCCGACTCGGTTACCGACATCGCGTACGGCGCGTTTGCCGGTTGCAGTCAGTTAACCGAAGTGATCCTCTCGGCAAACGTGACCGAGATCGTGTACGCGACCTTCGCGTCCTGTACGAACCTCACGACCATCGACCTGCCCCAAGGTCTGATATCCATCCACGATAGCGCGTTCGACAATACCACCTCACTGGAATCTGTCGATCTGCCCGATACGTTGACCTGGATCGGCACGAACGCTTTCTATGGTTCCGGCTTGACCTCGCTCAGCGTACCGGATTCGGTCGATTTCATCGACTGCCAAGCGTTTGCCGACACCGCGATCCAAACGTTGGATCTCGGCAACGGCATCGAGGGGATCTACGAGTATGCCTTCTCCGGCACACCGGTGACCGCCGTTACGTTACCGAACAGTTTGAGCTACCTCGGCAGCGGTGTATTTGCGAATTGTGGGCAACTCAAAACGCTCTCCATTGGAAGCGGGTTGACGTCGATTTATGACAACACCTTCTCAAACACCGCTCTGGAAAGCGTGAACATCCCCTCTAACATTGATTACGTAGCATCCGACGCTTTTGCCTACTCGGCAATCAAGACCCTTACCCTCAACGAAGGTCTTGAAAGAATCGGTGACAGCGCGTTCTACGGTTGTCGGAATTTGACAAGCGTTACCATCCCGAGCAGTGTGCAGATCATCTTGGAACGTGCATTCGCAGGATGCGACAGTTTGACCTCGCTCAACGTCGCAGAAGGTAACGCAACGTACCATTCCGACGGCAACTGCATCATCGAAACCGATAACGAATTACTGTATATCGGTTGCGGCGGCAGTGTGATCCCGACCGACGGTACCGTCACCCGTATCTATAACAACGCTTTCTACGATTGCGATAACCTTGACAGTATCACGATCCCGAACACCATCACCGAGATCGGCTATCAGGCATTCAGCGATTGCGACGCGTTACAATCGATCATCATCCCCGACAGTGTCGAAACGATTGACGCAGAAGCGTTTATGGACTGTGACAACCTTGCTTCTGTCGTACTCGGTGACGGTATCATTGATTTGGGCAGCAGTGTTTTTGCCTATTGCCCGTTGACCGACGTCGACCTCGGTTATGCGATCACCGCCATTTCGCCCTATGCGTTTGCATACACGGATCTTACCACCCTGTTTATACCCGCTACGGTGACCGATATTACGTACGGAGCATTCGCCGGTTGTACCGACCTGACAAGCATCGAACTGCCGACGAGCGTCCAATCGATTCAGGATAACGTTTTCGCCGATAGCGAAAATCTGACCGACGTGTACTATCAAGGCACTGAGGAAGACCGCGCCAATATGTATATCAGCGAATACGGCAACGAACCCCTGTTCAATGCCACCTGGCACTACGGCTGGGCCAACACGAAATGGGACGTATCGACCGAATGCAAACACGTGTACGACGACGATTATGACGTCGATTGTAACAACTGCGGTGCAATCCGTGAAGTTGGTGAGATGCCCACCATCACGGTGGACGGCGCTACCGCCCGCGCGGAAGAAACCGTTACGGTAGCGATTCGGTTGACAAACAATATCGGTATCGTTTCGGCGAAACTCGCCATCTCTTACGACGAGAGCAAACTGGAACTCGTTTCATACGAAGAACAGGACTTCGCCGATCTGTCCTACGGACCGGAGGCGAACAACCCGTTCATCGTCAACTGGTGTGATCCGCTCAACGACAACGTCATCGCCGACGGCACCTTCGTATTGTTGACCTTCCGCATCAAAGCCGATGCAGAGGTAGGGGAAACAACCGTTTCGGTGAGTTATGACCCCGAAGACGTGTACAACTACGACTTCGAAAACGTGACCTTCGACACGGTCGACGGTACGATCAACATCGTCGATTACATCTCAGGCGACGTCAACGGCGACGGCACCGTTAACAACAAAGACATCGGCTTGTTGCAACGCTTTATCACCGGTTGGGATGTCGAGATCGACCATCTCGCCTCCGACGTCAACGGCGACGGCAAGATCAACAACCGCGATGCGGGTATCCTCCAACGCTACCTCAACGGTTGGGATATCGAACTGACATAATCTTTTTAAAACCACAAAAGTGCCCTCTGTTGCATCGTGCAACAGAGGGCGCTTTTATAAGTATTATACGCTTTTCTTTTTTGATAAAAGCCAGAACGGCAAATACGGCAATGCGTGGATCAACAGATAGATACCGTATACCAGTACGACCGAAACGACATCGGGTGTCGCCGCGCCGATCGGCGCAAAGAAAAAGGAATTGAGTTTAAAGAACATATAATCCGAGTTGATAGGGGAGAAGTTTACCAGATTGGCGACCACCGATACCGCGAGTGCCGGAACGGAGGGTAACAGCAACTGCCGCGCTTTGGTGACTCCCGTGTAACGGTGGTAACCCGATAACAACATCAGCATCGCGCAAAGCACCATCATACCGTGATAGAACAATGTGTGGAACCCCGCAAACGAAATGCAGGAATAGTTGTTCAGAATGTTGGCAGGATACACGAAGTTGATCGCGCCGCCAAGTACACCCAGACTGCACACGTACCCGCAAGCGGCATAACGAACGTTTCCTTTTCCCCATATCGCAAACGGCATTGCGTACATAAAGATACTGCACGGATATAACGGCAGGACACCGCCCCATTCGAAATTGACCGTTGCACCGCAACAGGTTTCCCAGACGATCTTGACGATCTCCAATACCACCGTACTGATCCAGATGCCCGTAAACACCCGCCGTAACGTCTGTTCTTCCTTTTTACGAAGCAATACACAAAGTAACGCGATCAACGCGATCCAACAGGCGGAAACCGCAAAATGTAACGGCGTGAACAACGTACCGGGTAACCGATCCGCCGCAGGTAAAAAATCCTTATGTGTAAAGAAGTTGCGGATCAGGTCCGCTATCGTCCACATAGCACGTCACCCCTTTAGTTCGATCTCACCCAGTACGGCATTGACGATGTAGTCACCGTTGAAACTGCGCAAGAGATCCATATGCGGTTGCGTAATATGGTTTTGCTGATGATTTTGCGTTTCCCACTGCTCAACCAGCAATAGTTCGTTCGGGTCTTTGTCGGACAGATAATAGTCGTATTTGATACAACCGTCTTCCGCGCGGATCGCGGCTAAAACACCCGTTTCTTTCACCTTTTCAAGAAATGCCTCGCGCTTGTTCGGCTTACATTCAAACTTAACGTATATCGTATACATATCGTTACCTCCTTGTTAATATGTCAACTGATAGTTATGCAATTCTCTCAACTCGTTATCAATACCCGCAAACTCGTCCTTGTTCAGCAGTTCCGCTCTTACAAACCGATACAGCATCGAACGAATTCCCTGAGTCGGCGACGAAAGCAGATGTGCCCCCAAATACAGACTGATCTCATTTTTGACATCTACCGCCAGATACGCGTTTGCCGCGCCACCCCAACCGAAATCAATATACATCTCATTACCTTTAGGGCATCTTACACCCAAACCGTAACCGTGTGTGGCGGCTGTCCAATACGTGCGCCTTTGATGATCAGATAACCTGTCGGTCGTCATCAGTGTCAGCGTTTCGGGTTTTAATAATTTGTGGGTGCGGAGCCCTTCCAAAAACGCTATGTAATCGTCGACCGTCGAGATCCCGCCCGCGCCGCCGCTGGCATACGCGTTTCCGACCTTATACCCTCTGATCGGCTTCCCGACGTTCATCGCTTTGCCATCTTTAAAATCGTATTGCTCGGCGATCGTATCCAATTCGTCGTCCGGCAACATAAACGTGGAACGGGTCATACCCACAACGTCAAAAATGTTCTTTTTCACATAATCCTCGAACTTCTCGCCCGAAACCACCTCAACCAAAGCGGCTAACACATCGTGACAAAGACTGTATTCCCATCGGTCACCCGGCTCAAAAAGCAGCGGTTCTTTGGCGAGATATTTCATTACCTCTCTTGTGGGACAGGTACCGTTTGTTTGTTGTCGGCACTCTAAGATTGAGGGCGACGCGGTGTTATATGAAAACCCCGCCGTCATCTCGAAAAGATGCTTGATCAAGATCGGATTTTCAGCATCCTTGATACCGTTTTCGGTTTTCACGGTCATTCTCTCAAACTCGGGCATGTAGTCGGAAAGTTTGTCTTCCAGAGAAAACAATCCTTTCTCCCATAACTGCAACGCGGCGGTGCAGGTGATCACCTTCGAACAGGAGTAGATGTTATACCGTTCATCCCCGTTCATCGCCACCTTGTTTTCAAGATCACTGTACCCGTTCATATACCGCAGAACGCACTCTCCGCCCTTGTAGACCGCAAGGTCAAACCCCGGAACACCCATTTCCAAAAACGAATCACAAAATTTCTTGGTTATCTCAAACATCACACAACCCCCATTGTTTTCAGCAAGTTAAAAGCAGGTATCATTCGACGATACAATTGTTTTGAAAGTCATAGCACAAAAAGGTAAACCCCGAAATGATTTTCGTCCAACGATCATGCTCACCGTCACAATGCGGATAATTATCTTCATACGTGTATTTCGGGAACCCCAACTTGATTTGTCCGCCCTCTACGATACATTTGATTTCAGAAAACTTCTCGTCGCCCGATAAAGGTGTCGCAATCTTGGTCGACAACCGTTCTTCCGCTCCTGAGTAAAAGACCACTTCACCCGTTTTCGCCTCAACAGTAGCCGTAATATGTTCGTTTACAAACTCGATTTTCGTGAGCGAAATATAACCGCAGGCGAGTTCGATCATTTTCCCGTCGGAACAAAGGTCACTGTTAAAACAAATTTCGTGTGTCATATGCCACTACTCCTTTATCGCCTTGTTTGTAAACAGTATAATACACTTTTCGGCAAATTACAATATAAAACCCGCCTGCCGCAACAGTTGCCGATTGAAATTTGTCGAAAAATGTTGCAATTGCCGTGCCAAAGTGGTAAACTCTATTTGCCAAACTATAATTTAGATACTAAAAAGCGAAAAGCAGATACATAGGGGGAGTATACCCTTTTGTGCTTGCGTCTTGAATTTGATAAAAATGCAAATTCCATCGACGTGAGTACATATTGCTTTTCGTATCGATATAGTTTGGCGACTATCGGAGTTTGCGTTTTTTGTGCGGCTACTTCGGTAGCCGCACTTTTTGTTTTTGGGAGGATGTAAAAATGAAAAAACTTTTATCGGTATTTCTTTGTGCATTTCTTATGTTCGCAACAACAGTTTCTTTTCCGATACAAGCGAGCGCCTTAACTGTTTCGGAAGTTAAAACTAAATTTGATGTTTTAATGCAACAGAGCGGATTCAAAAAAGGCGACTCCGTCGATACAAGTCTTTATACAAATGGAAAAGAATGCTTTGCCTTTGTTGATCTTGTTACGAGAAGATTATTTGGGCATGGACTACCATCTAATGTCGCAAGTAACAAATATCAATTGATAGATTCTTATAAAGATAATTTTGTTCAGATAGGAAATTCACTGACATTTTCTTCTGGAAATTTAACTAAAGAAAGTTTAAAATCATTATTTTCACAAGTTGTGTGTGGAGATATCGTACAGATGAGATATACAAAGTTTTATGATAATAATGCTCGAAGTCTTCACACAATGGTTGTATATTCAGTTAGCGACACAGGAGTAGTTTTTTATCATTCGGGACGTCAAGCTAAAGTTTGGTTTGGACAATCACCCGGAAGTAATCCTCTTTACGGGACCTCTGGAAATCCGGTGACCTGGGAAAACTTAAAAAAATACTTTATTTTATCTGGAGATGGAATTAGTGTCTATCGTTCTCGTAGTGTTACGACTTCGTCTGGCGGTTCAACAACACCCTCTATAAACCACGATAACGCGCCGAAAAGGGTACTCCAACACACCTCTCCCACAATGAAAGGCGACGATGTCGTTTGGGTTCAGACAGTGCTGAACAACCTAAGGGGGAGCGGACTCGATGTTGATGGTTCCTATGGCAAAAAAACGGTTGCGGCAGTTAAAGAATTCCAAATGTATTGCGGCCTTTCTGTGACCGGAATTTGTGATGAAACTACCGTTGCAACTATGCAATATCTATATACCCAAAAGTACTGCTCACACACTAACACCGTCGTCCATGCCACCTGTACAAAGCCCATGCATTGTTCCTATTGTGGTGTTACAGCGGGTACTGCATTAGGCCACGCCTACAGTAACGCTTGTGATACTTCGTGTAACACTTGTGGTGCAACTCGTAGCGTTAGCCACAGTTATAAGTCAGCAACCTGTACTGCACCTAAAACTTGCACTGTTTGCGGATCAACCAGTGGCAGTAAATTAGGACATGCCTACAGCAACAACTGCGATACTTCGTGTAACACATGCGGTGCGACCAGAACGGTTGGTGGGCATACGTATTCGAATGATGCCGATACGAGTTGTAATTCCTGCGGTGCGTTCGCGTACCCCGGTGGCAACGTTCTGTATCAGGAAGGCGGCAAGTATTACCACGTTATCAACCGTCAAAAAGTGAACGACACGCTCTTGTTTAAGCACACGGACGGTGTATGGTATTATGTGAACAACGGTGTCGTTGATTTTACAAAGACGGGTCTCGTGATGTTCAACAACGGCAAGTACTTCTACGTGCAATCGGGTAAGATCAATTTTTCCAAAACGGGTCTTGTCAGACACTCTGACGGCACGTGGTACTACATCAAAAACGGTACCGAAACCAACGATACCTTGCTGGTAAAATATCTCGATGGTAACTGGTACTACGTACAAAACGGTAAGATCAATTTTGGAAAAACCGGTCTGGTGATGTTTAACAACGGCAAGTACTTCTACGTACAGTCGGGTAAGATCAATTTCTCGAAAACGGGTCTTGTCAGACACTCTGACGGTATGTGGTACTACATCAAAAACGGTACCGAAACCAACGATACCTTGCTGGTAAAATATCTTGACGGTAACTGGTACTACGTCCAAAACGGTAAGATCAATTTTGGGAAAACCGGTCTTGTGATGTTTAACAACGGCAAGTATTTCTACGTACAGAACGGAAAGATCAATTTCTCGAAGACGGGGCTTGTGAGACACTCCAACGGTACGTGGTACTACATCAAAAACGGTACCGAGACGGATGCCACTTTGTTTGCAAAACACGCCGACGGTAAATACTATTACGTACAGTCGGGTAAAATCAACTTTGCTAAAACCGGTAAAGTTTACTATTCAGGCAAGTACTATACCGTAAAAAACGGTGTCGTGGTTTGATGTGCCGTTCCTCTTAGGATACACAACACCCCGTGTTCAATCGAACACGGGGTGTTGTTACGTATTTGGCGGGTGCATTTGAGTTGGATGTCCGATAAGGATACTCACAAAACTGATAGAGCGGGTTGCTCTTCCGTCCTTCATATAAGGCGTCCTGCTCTCTTTTCCTAATGTGCAACACGTCATCGATAAAACTACACGACAGTTTATGAAAATCTAAATTTATCTCTTGACAAGATCATCGGGATATGGTACGATGTGCTAACGAAATTTCAGCTTATTTTGCGAATGGATCGAATTTTCCTTAGGAGAATTCTACCCATTTGCGGGATAGGCTTTTTTTATTGCCTTCCTGTATAAAAAAGAATATAGGAGGAGAAAAGATGGGTTATTATTCGGATCCTACTGCCGCAATGGCATTAGGCAACATCAATCGTGAGTTCTCAAAACTCGAGAAAAAAGCAAAGCGCTTGCGCAAACTCCTTAGAAAAGGCATCATTTCCGCCGAGGATGTGGAAAAAGCGCGCGGGCAATTCAAGGGCATTTACAGATACGTGCTGGATAATGTTCTTGAAGAACCCGAAGATCCTGAAGAAGACGGCTGATAGCCAAAACGATCCCCGCCGATTTATCGGCGGGGATCGTTTTGCGTTTATAAATCTAATTACTTAGATTCTTTACTATTTTTAGTTATGAGTTTAGAGTTATGAGAAAGCCTACGGCTTTCGTTATGATATGATTGCC
>CAYSPZ010000029.1:0-21620 GCA_964433065.1 uncultured Eubacteriales bacterium
TTCGGGATAATTAAAGTTTGCGCTCATATTAAAGAGGCTCGGATCAAGATCATAGTTGTTAATGCTAACAACAAAAGTTATCCGCCACTGCTTTTGAATATCCTCGTAATTACGACCCAAGCGGTCGATACTGAGTATGTAAAGCAAATCTCCCGCCTTTAATTTATTCATGAGTTTCTTATACTGCGGTCGCTCAAAATCTTTACCCGACTGCTTATCAATGTAGACATTTCCCTTCGGCACGTTATTTTCGTCCATAACAACAAGCTGCCTATCCTCATTCTGATCGATACTCGACACTCGCACATAACCATATACTTTCTCCATACTACCTCACCTCACACGTACATCTTACAATAGAATAGCAAAATTCGGTGCCCACCTTTTCGTTTTGATGCGTGGCGATCAATCCGAAACTTTTTCGTTGCCGTTTCGGTTGTACTTTACGGCAGAATATGGTAGTATGCCGTTCGGGAGGTTTTGCTATGTCTGCTCACACCGAATCCGCACTCAAACGCAGTCGGATCCTTTACATTTTTGAAGCCATGTTTGAATACCTGATCTCCATATTGGTCAGCGGTTCTTTCTTGGCGACCATCACCAAACAACTGGGGCTCAGCGACAGTCTGACCGGTATTCTTTCGTCTATCGTGTCGCTCGGTTGTCTGTTCCAGTTGATATCCTTGTCCATACGGAAAACACGCGTAAAAGGGTTGGTCATTGCACTAAGTATCAATAACCAGATCTTATTTATGCTTTTATACGTCATCCCGTTGTTGGGCATCGAAAAGCCGATCAAATCCGCCTTGTTTGTGGTGTTCATCGTTTTGGCATATTTTCTCTACAACCTTGCACATCCCAAAAAGATCAACTGGTTGATGTCGCTGGTAGACGACAAACAACGCGGTAATTTTACCGCGAACAAAGAGATCTTATCGCTCATTGCTGGTATGGTGTTCTCGTTCAGTATGGGCGCACTGATCGACCATTTCGTCGAAAGCGGCGCGATCCGCACGGCATTTTGTATTGCGGCAGTGGTCATTTTCGCATTGATGGTGATCCACTCGTTGACCATGTTGTTCGCAGTAGAAAAACCGATCACCGTCAGTCCGTCCAAAAAGTTTTCACACAGTATGCGCGAAATCCTTCAAAACAAAAAGGTCTTGCAAGTGAGTGTCGTGTTCATTCTCTACCATATTTCAAACGGCGTCTCCACCCCGTTTTACGGCACCTATCTGATCGGCGAACTGGAATTCAGTTTAAAACTGGTCACCATCATTTCAATGTGCGGCAGTATTTCCCGTATCCTCGTTTCCAAATTGTGGGGTAAATATGCCGACCGCCATTCCTTCGCCAAAATGATCAAATACTGCTTACTGTTTTTAGCACTCGCACAGGTGTTTGTCGTGTTTACCGTTCCGGGAACCGGTGTGTATACCTATACCCTGTACATCATCTGTCACGGCATCGCGATGGGCGGCATCAACAGTGCACTCATCAACCTCATCTTCGATTACGCACCGCCTGCAACCCGCGCCGACTCACTCGCGATCACCCTCGCCCTTTCGGGGCTTTCGGGATTTGTCGCGACCCTGTGTGCCAGTCCGTTGGTATCATTTATCCAGCAAAACGGCAACACCCTGTTCGGTTTGCCGATCTACGCGCAACAAGCCGTTACGGTCATCGGTCTGTTGTTTACGGTGCTCACCCTTGTGTACGTTCAAAAAGCGTTGATCCGAAAACCCGAAAATGATTGACCTTCTCCCGTTTCTGTGATACACTGATACCCAAAGGTTGGTGATCATATATGTCCGAAAAAGCCTGTCAACTCGTTCATTCTCTGTTACAAAGCGGTCGGCATATCCAAGTTAAACTGCTCGGTGATTCCATCACCCACGGTGTCGGCGGTACCGGCTGGGAACAAAACGGCGAACACATCGTCGACGGGTTCGCCCGCAGTTCCGCCTCCCATTGTTGGGCAAACACGTTTAAAGCGCATATGGAATCGCATTACGATGCCACCGTTCTCAACAACGGATGCAGCGGTACCGACATTCAATTCATCTTGAAAAACTTTGACGTTCTGGTCGATGAGCAGGATGATCTGGTGATCTGTACGATCGGTACCAACAACCGTCACAAGTTCTTTTATAACGGTGAAAAAGAAACACCCGAAGAATACGGCACGAAATTCTACCGCTACGTGCTGGAATTATACGACCGTTTCAAAGCGAAGGATATCCCCGTTATCTTTATTGCGAACATCCCTGCCGCCGCTTCTGCGGAGTTGGACGGAGACGATTGGTGGCGCATCCTACATATGGACGATATCAATGCCATCTACAAACACGCGGCGACCGTTTGCGGGTTCCCGATGATCAGTTTTTACGACCTGCTTACCGACTATTGTAAGCGTAACGACAGAACCGTCGACTCGCTGTTAGCGGACGGTCTGCACCCCAACGACGAGGGATACGACGTAATGGCTTCATTGCTGATTGAAACGTTAAAATTAGGGTGATCGTATGCGTATCGGTATTTTTACAGACCCGCACTATTCCTCGCAAGAGGTGACTTGCAGTGTACGGTATAACCGTCGCTCCCTTAAAAAAATCGAACAGGCACTCGACTTTTTCACCGAACAGCGGTGCGATCTTGTGTTGTGCTTGGGTGATCTCATCGACAAGGAAGCCGACCATCAAACCGAGATCGGTAACCTGAAACAGATCGCCGATCTGATCGGTCGATACAGCCTCCCTTTTGTTTGTGTGATGGGCAATCACGACGGCTTTTCGTTTGAGGTGGACGAGTTTTACCGTATTCTCGGTACCGAACCTCCCACCGTAATATCGGTCGGCAATAACCACCTGTTGTTTTTGGACGCGTGTCATTTTGCAAACGGCAACCATTATATGCCGGGCGATTCGGATTGGACCGACACCTGCTATCCCGATACCGACGGGTTAAAAGCCACGTTGGACGGTATTGATGGTAACGTGTATGTGTTTATACATCAGAATATCGACCCCGACGTTTGTGAATATCACCGTCTTTCCAATGCCGACGTTGTTCGCGACATCCTCGAACAAAGCGGAAAAGTAAAAGCGGTATATCAAGGACACTATCACCTTGGTAACAGGTCTTCACACAATGGAATCGAGTATATCACCTATCCCGCGATGTGCCAGAACGACGACGCAGTCTTTTGTATTGATATTGAGTAAAAAAAGCGGTGGTTTCCTTGAAAGGAACCGTCGTTTTTTGATGAAAAGTCTTGACCTTAAAATAACGGTTTTATATAATGACGGTAGTACGTTTAAGGAGGGTGACGGTTGTGGAATTCTTTAACACCTACTCGTCTAACACGGTCGCTGGCAGCGGCAATCAACACATCTTTTATCCCGAGCAAGGACAGTCCCATATCGGTCGTGTCTTTTATAAGATCTTTTGCGAAGGGGAATTCTCCTACTCACTGCTGTTTTCCAACATCGTAGACAGTACCTTTGCCAACGGTGACCTTTCTCACCGCAATATCGTCTGTCCGTCGTGGAAAATCGAAAAAGCGCGCGTGGCACGGTGCGATAAAGATCTCTTTCCCAAAAGTTTTACCGAACCGCCGTCCTTCGCCGCGCCCGACGTTGCGTCGCGTGTCAACGAACAAGACTTCGCGTTCGTTGACCTGACTTTTAACGGTAAAACCGAAAAAACGGTAGCACCCGGCGAATTTTTCTGCTCCGATCCCGTCACCCTCTCGTTTGATAAAGACGAATATCTGTGCTTAGAGATCACCTTCTCGGGTACCGCTATTCCCTATCACCACGAATCCATCCTTCCCGTTTTCGTCAAGCAGGACGGAAACTGGGTACACAGTACGAAAATGCCGTTTGCCGGTATGGTGGGATGCGACCGTCCCGTAAAAGCGCGAATCGCGTATATCGGCGATTCCATCACACAAGGGATCGGCCCGCAATACAACTCCTACGCACATTGGAACGCGCTGTTATCCGAAAAATTGGGAACCGAGTACGCCTACTGGAATTTAGGGCTGGGCTTTGCGAGAGGCAACGATATGGCAACCGAAGGCGCGTGGGCATACAAAGCAAAACACAACGACATCGTGTTCGTTTGTTTCGGTGTCAACGATATGTCCCGTTTCCCGCAGGAACAGATCGAAAAGGATCTCACCACCATTGTGGAGTTCTTGAAAAAGGAAAACGTTACGGTCGTTTTACAGACCGTTCCCCCTGCTAATTATTCGGAAGAAAACAACGAGAAATGGAAAAAGGTCAACGAATTTATCAAAAACACGCTGTCAAAAAAAGCGGATATGCTGTTTGACGTGGTACCCGCGCTCGGAAAAAGCGAAGAAGAATATTGGATCCCGCAATGCGGTAACTGTCACCCCAACGAGGAACGCAGCGCCGTCTGGGCGGAACAACTGTACGATGCCGTAAAACGATCAGGTATCTTATAAAGGAGTGTTACTATGAAATTTACCTATTTAGGAACTGCCGCCGCCGAAGGAATGCCCGCCGTCTTCTGTGACTGCGCATACTGTCAGGAAGCGCGCAAACTCGGCGGTAAAAATATCCGTACGCGCTCACAAGCAATCATCAACGACGACCTGTTGTTAGATCTCCCCGCCGACACGTATATGCATTTTCTGAACAATAACATTCGCGGTGATAAGATCAAATATCTGTTCATCACCCACTCACATATGGATCATTTTTATCCCAAAGAATTGGAAATGCGCCGTGACGGGTTTTCTCACAACCGCGAAGTGCCGATTTTAAAGGTGTTTTGCGGTGGTAAATCGTACGAACAATTATCTCAGATAAACCTGTCGGATATGCACTGTGAAGCGGTGCACGTCGAACCGTTCGAAACGGTAACGCTCGACGGGTACAAAGTCACTGCTCTCCCCGCCCGCCATGCAGAGGGCGACGGCGCGTTGTTCTATCTCATTCAAGGTGAGAAGACCGTGTTGTACGCGCACGATACCGGTTATTTTTTCGAGGAAGTGTTCGACTACCTCGAAAAACAGGATATCACCTTTGATCTTGTCAGTGTGGACTGCACCAACGTGGATATCCCGATCATGGATCACGACCCGCATATGGGTCTCCCAAACATTGAACGTGTACTCACCCGCTTAAAGGCGATGGGCAAACTGCGTGACGATACGACGACGGTCATCAATCATTTTTCACACAATGCCAATCCGTTGCACCACGTGCTCGAAAAACGCGTGGAAGATCTGGGATATCTTGTTTCTTATGACGGGATGCAAATCGAAATTTAATGCCGTTTAAACGCAAAAGAACACCGTTCCCGATGGAAACGGTGTTCTTTCTTTTGGTTTAGTTTTTCACAACGAAGTTGTAAGTACCGGATTGCAGTTCATAATATGCTCTGCCGTTTTCGGTCTTCACATATTTCACGCCGGTCGCACTGTTTGCCGCCTTACCGCCTTCGGTAATGGTGGCGCTCGCACTGCTCACCGGCAACGCTAAGGTTGCCGTGGTATTGGCAGGAACGGTGCAGTTGTAGGTAAAGGTCTTACGATCGGAGGACACGTTCCATTCCGCTTTGATGGTACCGGTACGGGCGGTGTAAGACCCCTTCACGTTGGTCACCGTAGCCCCCGAATACGACGCATAGGTCGGTTGCAGGTTAAAGTGCGTGTATCCGACGTTTCCGCTTTCATAGCCGTGAGAAATACCGAGCACGTCGGTAAACAACCATCTGGACGGTGCACCGAACACGTAGTGGTTATACGAATAGTCTTCACCTCTGTACGTTTCCCAAATAGTCGTCGCACCTTGGGTGACCATGTACAAGAGTGACGGCAATTCTTCGCGTTCCATCATCTTCATCGCGGTATCGAACTGACCGTTCCAACTGAGCGCGGGATAGATGAGGTTCATACCGATGAAACCGATCTGTTGTGCATATTCGTTCGATTTTAGGAGATTCGCCAGTTTTTGAGCGGCTTTTTGCTTCAATTCTTCGGTTTCGTAAAGGTCGAACATAATACCCATCGCGTAGGAAGTGTACCAACCTTGACCCGCGGTGTAGGAAACGGGGTTACCGTTTTTGTCCAGCGTCGTCGTACCGGCGGAGGTACAGGTATATCCGTCTTCGGCAACAAAGTTTTTGCGCCAAGCCGCCGCAAACCGTTTATACAGCCCGTCATAGTACTGTGCATCGGCAGTTTTACCGATCGCCGCCGCCATCTTGGACAGGCAAGAACTCGAATACGCCGCATAGGCGGTACCGATCTCTGCAAGTGAGATTACACGGGTGGTCAAGGTTTGATTATTCGAACTGGACATTTCATAGTACGAACCCGTACCGCCGGTCAACAACCAGTCACCGTAAGTACCGTCCACACGGACGTCGGTCATATCTTTGATAAAGTACGGTTGTTTGTATGTGCTCTGGTTAACCTTGTATTTGGCAACATAGTCAACCCACTTTTTCATCGCATCATAGTTGTCTTTGATAATTTGCACGTCGCCGAATTGGTTATACATCTCCCACGGGATGATGACCACCGCATCCGACCAACCGGCAGGCGCGTTAGCGGTCGTGCCTCCGCCGCCAAAACCGGGCATCGTTTCCTGAACGACACCGTCACTGCTTTGAGAATGACGAATCACTTCTTCCAGATTGCGATAGTGATTGTAGGTATCTGCGTAGTAGGAGGATGCCGCCGCAAAGATCTGCGCGTCGCCCGTCCAGGTATTCTTTTCACGGGTCGGGCAGTCGGTAAGGGTCGACACGAAGTTGCCGCGCAACGACCACAACACATTTTTAATGTACTGGTTAATCTTGCTGTTGGAGGTTTCGAGCGAATAGGTCACGTCCATATCGCTGGACAGAACCAACGCTTCGATCGACAAGATCTCAATCTTTTCGGATCTCAATGTACCGGTACTGGCATTTTCCAGCAACACGAACTGGAAGCCGTGATACACGAGATCGAAGGTAACCGTTTCGCCTTCTTCGTCACCACGGAAGGTGTACTGGTCAATACCGTTGTGACCGAGATATTCCGTGCCGGTCAAGGAACCTTCGTCCCAATTGCCGCTCTGCCATTCGGTGAGGTATTCACCGTATTTTAAGGTCATCACGACTCCGGCTTTCGCCTTGGCTTTTACGCGGACCGTACCCACGACATTTTGATTGAAACGGTACAGCGTAGCGCGGCTGCTCTTCTTTTCCGCTTCACTTGGTTTCATCGTTTGGATGCAGCGAACCGGTTCCATATTCTCCGCAACGAACACGTCGGCAATCGCGCCGTGCAACGTGTTGAACGAAGTCACGGCGTGTACCGTCTTCCATTTGGAAGAGGTGCAGTTGTTTTCACACCAACCCTGAATATATTCGTTACCGTCGATCGTCTGTCCTTTATAGAACTGGTTTTCAGTGGTGTGACCCTCGCGCGTCCCTTGCCATTTGCCGTCGGTATCGATCACCTGTTCGGTACCGTCGTTGTAGGTAACGATCAGTTTCGCTTTCAGTGCGATGTTGGTACCATAGTTGCAACCAACGGCACCCGCGTTGTACCAACCCATACCCACTTCGGCACCAACCGTGTTGTCACCGCTTAACAAGAACTCGGTCACGTCGTAGGTCTGATAGTACAGTTGCGTGGTGTATTTGGAGAAACCGGGGGCAAAGTAGTCATCCGACACCTTTTTCCCGTTCATATACATCACTTGGTTACCCGCCGCCGTCGAATACAACCGCGCCTGTTTCACGTTTTTCAGCGGTTGCGACAAGGTGAATTGGCGTCTGAACAAGGATGATCCCCACAGATCGTTGGTACCCTGCACCATGATCCATTGGTTGGCACTGCCGAAATCGCCGAACAACGCGGTTTCGAACATACCGATCTGGGACGAACGGTTTTCAACGGAATTTTCGTTCCACGCATAGACCGTCCAGTAATACCGTGTACGCGCTTTGAGCGTCGCGGCTTTCTTGCCGCCGGTACCGTTGACCGCACCGTAGGTGATGGTCGTGTCGGCGGATTGTACCTTACCGCTGTCCCACACGTCGAAGTTACCGGCAACGATGTTATCTCTCGAAGAGGCAACACCAACACGGTAATAGGTTTGTTTCGCGCCGCGACGGCTGCTTTCCAGAATCCAACTGAATTCAGGGGCAGTATAGTCGATACCCACCGGATCGTGCCGCGAATCGGTTTGCAGACTCGTAATGGTCATCTGTTGACTCGCCGCCACGTTGATATTGGGTTTGTATTCCAGACTGACAGAAGCGGTCGTGATCGAGGTCACGTCACCTTGTTGAACGGTCGTAATCACCGGTTTTGTTGTTACGTTATTTACCGGTTTGTTTACAGTGGTAGTACTACCGCCTTTATTGTTGGTAGTGGTATTGTTGCCGCCTTTATTGTTGGTAGTGGTATTGTTGCCGCCTTTATTGTTGGTAGTGGTATTGTTGCCGCCTTTGTCGGCGGTAGTACCGTTGCCGCCTTTATCGGCGGTGGTATTGTTGCCACCTTTATCGGCGGTGGTATTGTTGCCACCCTTATCGGCGGTAGTACCGTTACCGTCTGTGGTGGTATTATCACCATCCTGCGTATCGGTCGTCACGCCGTCACCTTGTTCGGTCGTTACGGTATCACCATCACCAACTGTCGTGGTAACAGCGGTTGTCGTCGTTGCGGGATTGTCACCGCCTTGCGTCGGTGTACAACCTGCCAATAGCGTACAGGAAAGCATTGCAACCACCAACAAGCAAGCCAACATACGCCGAGTAGAGATTTTGCTGAACATCGTTATTTTTCCTCCTTTGAAACAAAATTTTACTCAAATACAGTATAGCATAAACACTGTCAAATTTCCATACTTTTCAATTCCTATTTTTGTGTATATTTTTTGTTCATATTGCACAATCGTTTCCCACTCTCCCCTGCTCTCCGCATTCGGTCGGCACAATATTATCACACTTTCGAATACAAATCTATAGAATACTTGATATGTACAAACTGGGCAAAAGAAAGATCCCCCGAACACGAGGTTCGGGGGATCTTGTGGTTATTGTGTTGTACTGAAACCTTATTCCGTTACTTTGCGGGATTTCAACATCACAAGCAATGCCGCCGCCATCAGGATCACAGCAAACATCACGGGAACTTCATAACCGGGCGCACCGTTCTGGTTGAAGTCGTCTTCACCGTCACCGGTGGTGTCGCCGTTGTTATCGTCTTCGCCGTTGCCGCCTTCATCGTCATCGCCGGTGGTGTCATCGCCGGTGGTGTCATCGCCGATGGTGTCGTCATCGCCGGTGTTGTCGTCATCGCCGGTGGTGTCGTCATCGCCGGTGGTGTCGTCATCGCCGGTGGTGTCGTCGTCGCCGATGGTGTCGTCGTCGCCGATGGTGTCGTCGTCGCCGGTGTTATCGTCGTCACCGATGTTGTCGTCGTCGGATTCTACGTAAGCAACGATCTCATCAACGGTGATCTCGAAAGTCGCACCGTCGGCAGTCTTCATAACCGCCACACCTTTCGCGGAACCTTTTTCGGTCTTGGTCGCTTGAGTGACGACGAGTTCATCTTTCCACTCGACGGTGACGTCGTCGCCCGCATAGTTCGCGAGAATCGCCATCTTCGCCAAGATCGCGTCTGCATCGGCATTATCGTTGTTGAGCACCAGATCGTCCGCATACATCTGCGTGTATGCCGCGGCTTCCGCCAACGTCATCACGAGATCTTCCAGCGTGATGATATCCGAGTCGCCGGGAGTGTTTTCGATCGAAGCACCTTGTGCCAACAGGTCTTCATAGACGTAGGCATTGTCGCCGTCTGCCTGTGCACGAACGTGTGAACCGCGCAGGTTCGGACGTCCGCCGCCCTTGAAGGCGCTGTTACCGATCATCGCCTCAGGATTGAGAACGGTAGAAACACGATAGCAACCTCTGTTCTTATCGTAGAAGTCGGGCATGATCTCTTTGACGATCAGTTTCGAAATCTTCAACCAATCCTCGTATTCCTGGATCTCCATCGCACTCAATTGAGTGGTGATGTTATACGCTGCATTGAACGCATAGTCCATAATGTTTTCAACGTTCACACCGAGAATGACATGACTCATATTGGTGACGTTGAACGCATTGGTGTAGATGCTGGTAATGCTACCGGGAATGTGGATCTTGCCGAGACCTTTCGCATGCTGGAAGGTCGCAACCGGAATTTCGGTCCAGCCTTCGGAAATATGCACGTACTCAAGCGTCCAGCAGTTTTGGAAGACGTATTCGTCGTTACCCGGATCGTTCACGACCGTATCCGGCATATAGAACGCTTTCAGGTTGAACATCAACGAACACATCGCATACGGTAAGCTGACCATACTGTCGGGAAGAACGATCGCTTTTACGTTGGTACGTCCTTCTTCGTTGATATCGATCCACATAATGTCGATCTCTTCAACACCGTCCGGAATGACGATCTTTTCGGCATTACCGGTGTACATGATCACGCATTTACCGTCATCGGTCAGGACGAAATCGTCGGGAGTGGAAACACTGTTGATCTCCAGGAAATCGATGGGCGCTTCTACCTTTTCTTTGATATACAACGTTTTGGTACCGGTCGCGGTGGTCAATGTGACGACCGCCGAAACGTAACCGTGGGTACCGGGAACGATGATACCGTCCTTGTCCTCAACGCCAGCGATGGCTTCGTACAGATAGAAGTCTTCGACGCTGATCGAAGCACCTGCTTCACCGAGCAGAGCCGCGCTAAGCAACTCTTCCAGTTCCGCTACGTCGGAATCGTTGGAGAACTCATAGTTGTCGAGCGCGGATTCGATGCGTTCTTCAACCGTGCTACCCAGACCGATAACGTCTACTTGTTTTTCAAGCGCGGTTTCGAGGGTGACACCGTCTTTGGTCAGGGTCATCGTACCGCCGACTTTGCCGGTAAGCGCCGTCGCGGAATCACGGGTCTCTGCCCAAGAACTGAATCCAACTTTGACTGCTTCGTTGTTGGCATACGCTGCGGAAACTGCCGATGCGATCGCCGATTTGGAGAACGCGCCGTCGTAGTTATCCATCACATACTGCGCCAATACCCACGCTTTACAGAGCGAATCGGTATCGTCGCCGACCACCAACAACTGTTGGGTCGATTTCAGGGTGCCTTTCACCGCAAATCCACTGCGGATCACGAGGTCTTTGATCGCGGTATCGGTAAGCAAGCCGAGATCAATGGTCACCATACCGAATCCTTCGGGGAACGGTAAGGATTCGAGCTGGGTCTTGCCGCTCACACCGGAGAGGTAAGCACCGCTCAGATCGGAAGTGCGTTTCACAAGGAACTTCAGATTCGGGAGATTCATAAACGTACCTTGTTTGTAACCCGCACTGGCAATCTTACCGTTCAAAGCGGTAATGGAATCTTGCAACGCTTTGATCGCGTCGGCATTGCCTTCCGGATCTGCCGCTTTCAGTTCTTCGATCTGATATTTCAGTTCGTCGATCTCTGCCTTGTATTCCGTAACCTTTTGTTCCGCTTCCGGATAACCGGCGTTGGAAACGTAGCCTACGCCGCCTTCCATACCGATGATGACTTCCACGTTCGGCAGGTTGTTAAGCATACCGTCGTAGTAGTTGATCGCAACGTTGTTACAGATAACCACTTTCACGTTTTCGGGATGTGCAAAGAAGTCGGGTCCTGCGTAGATACTGGCGCCCACCGCGGGGATGACCACCATTTGGGCATCGCCGTTGTAACGCACGATCTGTGCACAGGAGAGTTCCTTATCCACACCGTACTCGAAATCCATTTCATCCGAAACGGTCAAGGTACCGAGATCGTACACTTCGTGTTTGCGTTCCCACGTCTTGGTATACACGGTTTCGCTTCCGTAGATCGACAGCACGACCGCCGCGTAACCGTCTTGACCTTTCACTAAGATCTCACCGTTCGCTTTCGCGCCACGGGTCGGACGCAGATGATAGAAGTCTTTGACTTCGATCATATCGCTCACGCATTGGAGTTGATCCGCGATCGCATCCGCGAAATCGATCGCGGTCACGATATCGTCGGTCACCACAAAATTGTCGAGCGCTTCTTTGACCACCGCGTCGGAAGGAACGGGACTGCGATAGGTCACGTTCAGGACCTGCATCTCTGCCTTCACTTCGGGGGTGTATTCGTAGACGTCGCCGACCTTTTGCACTTCTACGCCGTTGACGTAAGGCGTTGCGTTGGCATAGTTGGGAGTGATCACGAAGGTGTGGTTGTCCGCTTTGATATCTTTTACGTCAACCGTACCGTTCTTGTTGTTGTTGATAACGTAATAGTCAACCTGCGATTGGAAATCTTCCGCAACCGCAATGTCCACTGCTTTGTTCACGATGACAGACAAAATGCCTTCGTAGACCGTACCATCCTGATTGGGTTTGCCGCCCTGGATCTCTTTGATGGCGAAGTTACCGCCGTTGATACGCAGGATCGCGTTACCGTAATACGTAACGCCTGCGTTACGGCAACCCATATTGAGACCGCCTTCGTTGCCGTACTCGGTTGCGGCAGTCACGTTGATATCGTTGATGGTGATATCCATGTACTTTTTGTTCGTTTCCGAACCGATCGTACCGTTGACAGGCTGATTGTCAGGACCAACCACTTTACCGCTGTCCATATTGAGCATCTGGAAGTAGGTAGTCTTAAGGCCCGCACCGTTGATAACGACTTTGGTCACCACGTCGCCTTTCGGGCCATTGTAGACAGGCGTTACCCACAAGTCGTTATCCGACGTGAGGTTTTCGCCGATGGTAACGTCGCTACCAACGAAATACAGGTTCTCTTCACTGTTCTGGCTGGTGGTGATGTGGAAGTTATCCAGGAACACCGGACCGTTAAAGGTCAGACCGCGCCAGCTGGCACCGATCTCAGCGTCATCGGTAATACCGATCACTTCGATCGGGGTGGTGAACGCTTTGTGACCCGCCATACTCGCGTCAGAAGTGTCACCCACGTTGCCGCAGAGACCGACAACCGGTTTATCTGCTTCCGTCAAGGCACCGGCACCGTTGAGAGCTGTTACCATATCGGTAGTCAGGTATTTCTTCAAACCGTCGCCAAGGTCGAGTTCGAGAACGGGTTGTTTGCCGTCCACTTTCGCCGCAACGAGGAAATAGGTCTTGCCGCCGACTTTGGACGGAACCATCTCCAGACCGGTGAAGTCAACGTTGATGGTGCCGGTCTCGGTGGGAGTATACAGATACTCGCCGCCCACTGCGGTCAACCGATTACCGTTGACCACCGGTACCAATTCCTCATAGAGAGGTTTGATCACGAAGGTAGGAGCGGTATCCGCCGTACCTTGGGTCTTCACGTACGCATAACCGCCGATCGCAACGTTGACACGATAATCGACCGTGTCGTTAATTTCTTCGATTACAACGTCACTGATACCGTTATTGAAGATAACGGACAGTTTATCCGATACCGTACCGTTGATACGCAAGGCTTTTTCACCGATATCATCTTTCTTGTAGAAACGAGAAGTACTATCGAATACGAAGGTAAAGCTACCGTTGATGTTACCGTTCAGACCAAGACCATTGCTGTAGGTCGAAGTGTAACCGGTACCATCCATGATCACCTGCACATTTACCTTCTTATCCGGAGTACCGACCGTACCGTTAAGCGTACGGATATAGAACACTTCACCCGCAGGACCGGTACCGTTCGCGGACCATTTCATCGTAATGGTCTCGCCCGCTTCTACCCGATCCAGGATATCGTTGGTCAAACCGACGAAACCGATCGAGTTCATTGCGCCGAACTTCACGCTTTTACCGAAGGTAATGTTACCGGCAGCCTTGAATTCCATCGTATTTTGCGGACTGTTCGCAGTCGATTGGAAACCGATGTTGTCGAATTCAATATCGCCGTAGATGGTTTGACCGTGACCGAACACAACCGTCGCGTCGTCAGAGATACCGATCACACGGATCGATTTCGCTGCCGTCTTTTCGGTGTAGATCGGACGGGCGCCTTCAACGGCGATCACACCGCCGTCAGCAATGATGGCTTTGTATGCCAGATCAAACGTTTTGTATGCAACGTAGGTCTGTTCGTTGTACACAACCTCGCGGTCTTCTGCGACGAACGCATACTTCGTACCGCCGATATCGTGTACTTGCGGAGGATTGGGATCGTAGAACGTGATATCGATCACACCCGTTTCGGTGGGCGTGTACAGATATTCGTCACCGGTCTTTTGCAATTGCGTACCACCAACCATCGGGATCAAGCCCTCGTTGTGGGAGATCACGAAGGTGGGCGCCGTGGTAGCGGTCGCTTCGGTCTTCACGTATGCGTAACCGTCGATCGCCACGTTCAGGATGTAATCTGCCTGTGCATTGTTTGCATAGTAGATATCAAAATCGGAAATACCGTTGTTGAAGATAACGGTGGTCTTACCCGTTACCGTACCTTTAATATCCACCGTCTTTTTGCCGGTTTCGCTCTTCGCGGTAAACTTCGACCCGTCGTTGATGATCATGGTCGCGTTACCGTACACAGCACCCGCAATGGTCAACGCATTACCGTACTGCGAAGAACTCGCGGTACCATCCATCAACACCTGAAGGTTGATGTTCTTTTCCGCCGAACCGACGGTCGCGTTGTTACGGACATAGTAGAACGTACCCGGCGCATGCAGATGCACCTTCAGGGTGTCGCCCGCATTCAGTCGATCGAGAATATCCGTTGTGGACATGCCGACGAAACCGAGCGAGTTGTTGTTGGACAACTTCGCGTTCTCGCCGAGCGTGAAGTTACCTGCTACGTACCACTCTTGGGTGGCGTTATTCGAGGTCTGGAATTTGATGTTGTCGATCTCGATATCGCCGTAAAGCGTTTGATAAGCAGCAACCGTGACGATCGCAGCGTTATCTGCGCCAATGATCTTGATCGCTTTGTCGGTGGCGGCTTCGGTGTAGAGTGCGTGTTTGCCTTCCACCACGATGGTACCGCCGACAGACGCAATGGCTTTATACGCATCTTCAAAGGTTTGGTACGCATAGTAGGTCGTACCGTTGTACTCTACCGTGCCGTCCTCGGCAACGAATACGAAGTTTTCTTTCGCATCTCCTTCACCGATCTCGTACACCTGTTCGGGCGTCGGATCTTCGAAAGTGATATCAAACGTACCGGCAGCGGTGGGGGTAAACAGATACTCATCACCGGTCAGTTCGAGTGCGACCCCGCCGACCATCGGCACGTAACCGTCTTTGTGGGTGATCACAAAGGTGGGCGCAGTCGTAGCGGTAGCTTCGGTCTTAAGGTCCGCAGAACCGCCGCTTGCTATGTTCAGAATGTAGTCGATATAGTTGTTCGGGTCGGTAATCGTTACGCCGGTAACGCCATTATTGAAAATGACAGAGAATGCACCGGTCGGATCCGCGTTAACATTGTTGATCGCTTTCGCGCCCCAGTCGTTAAGGCTGTTGATGACAAAGGTCGCATTACCCGTGATGCCGTGCGGCATACGGAGCGAGTAGTTGACGTACGACCCGGCATTGACGTAGATCTTTGCATTGTTGGTCGTACCGCCGTTTTCATGACCGACCGACAACATATGGAACGTACCGCTTTGGTTGTTCACATAGCAGGTCGCGGTCGTAGAAGACGAGCGGAAACCGATAATCCACATCGTACCGACAACTGTAACGTTGCTACCGGTCGAGAAACGGTCAACGTAGAAGTTGTGTTGGGTGCCGCTGGCACCGGTGCTGAGCGTGAGGTTATCAAAGAAGACCTCACCGTAGATAACACCGTAATGTTTGGTCTTGATGGTGGTCACCGTTTTACCTAAACCGAGAACCTTGATCGCATTCGCCGCGGTATTTTCGGTATAGATTTCGTAAGTGCCGTTTACGACGATGGTACCGCCGACACCGATGATCGCTTTATACGCTTCTTCAAAGGTCTTATAAGCGTTATACACTTCATTGGTGCCGTCGCCGTTGCCGTCGTACTCCAACATACCGCTTGCCGACACGAACGCGAATTTCTCGCCTTCGACATCGTACACTTGCGGCGGGTTGGGATTTTCAAAAGTGATGGCAAACGTACCGGTCCCAGTCGGAGTAAACAAGTACTCGTCACCGGTCTTTTGCAGTTCCTGATCGCCTACGTAGGGAGTCCATCCCTCGTCGTGAGTGATCACGAAGGTAGGCGCAGTGGTATCGGAACCTTCCGCTTTCAAGGTAGCGTAACCGCCGGTCGCAACATTCAAACGATAATCAACATAGTTGTTGGTATCTTCAACCGGCAGATCGGCGATACCGTTGTTGAAAATAAGGGTCAACGCGCCGGCAGGATTACTGCTGACAGTGATCTTTTTGTTATTGTTAGAACCGAAACTGTTCAGTTTGTTGAACGTCCAGGTCATATTGCCGTAGATCGAGTTGCTGACACGCAGGTTCCAGTTCACGTAACCACCGTCGATAACGTAATGGAAGTTGTCAGAACGATCGGAACTGATAGCGGTCGTTTCGTGAACACCGAGCAGGTCAAGGTTGGTGCCGGGTTTCACGTTGATGTAGCAGGTCGCGCCGTTTGCGAGACCGGTACGGGGATAACTCATATAAACGGTGCCGCTTTGTCCGACGTTGTCGAGGGTCAAACGGTCGTACGAGAAACGGACCGTGCCGCTGCATTTCAGGGTCAGATCTTTCAGGTACAGTTCACCGTAAAGATTTTCCCAAAAACCGGACGCAGTGCTGAGGATAGAGGTGGCCTTGTCCAAACCGATCACTTTGATGGCGGTGGTAGTGGTTTTGTCAGTATAGAGGGCATGAGTGCCTTCTACCACGATAGTACCACCGAGATCTTTGATCGCTTTATATGCAAGTTCAAACGTCGTATAGGCGCCGTAAGTCACGCTGTTGTAGTCGACTTTACCGTCGGCAGCCGCGAACGCGAATTTCTCGCCTTCGATCTCGTACACCTGCGGTTCATAGGGGTTTTTGTAGGTAACGTTGATGGTGGTCATCTCACTTGCCGCAGCGGGGGTATATTCATACACACCGCCGACCGCCGTGAGTTCATCGCCGTTTACTTTCGGAATAACCCCATCCTCTTTGGGAGTGATCACGAAGGTGGGAATCTCCGATTTGATGTCTTTCACGTCAACCGTACCGTAGAGGTTGTCGTTGACCACAAAGTAGTCGACTTGACCGGTCGCGGCGGAGGCGATCGACATACTGAGTGCACTGTCCGCGATCACCGTTACGGTGCCGTTGAAAACGGAACTGCCGCGCACTTTGATCTCTTTGCTGCGATAACTACCGCCGTTTACGCGGAGCACAACATTACCATAGAATGTAGAAGTGCCGCCACGACCGCCGAGCGTGATCGCACCTTCGCCGCCGTAGCCGGAACTGCCGGTGCTACCGTCTTTCAACGAGATGTCGTTGATAGTGATGTCCAGATACTTCGGATTGGCTGCATCGCCTACAACGCCGCCCTCACCACCGACAAAGCAGAAATAGCCGGCGGTAAATGCCGAACTGTTGAATACCATCGTTTGGGTATCGTCGCTCGGCAACGCGCTGGTGGGATAGAACCAGAACCGATTATTCGAGGTTTTTACACCTTCGCCGATAACGAAGTCGTTACCGTTCCAGGACTGACGAACTTGCTCGCTGTTCGTGCAGTTGAAGGTGATGTTGGTAAAGGTCGCGGGGAAATTCAAACTACCGTAGTCGTTCATATTGATCGACGCATCACTGGTCAGACCGGTGATGGTGATCGGTGTGGTGCCGGATCCGCTGAGCGCAGCACCCGTCGCGCCGTACACACCGACGACCGGTTTGTCTGCCTCCGTTTTGGCAAGAGCGCCTGCTACGGCATCCGCCAAAGACAGCGTCTTGTAAGTCTTGGTGCCGTCGCCGAGGTCAACGTCCACGTTGGGTTGAGCACCGCTCACCGCCGCTGCCGCGATAAAATACGTTTTACCGCCGACAACGACCGGCATTTCCAACGGATCTGCCGCCGATACCGTAAAGGTACCCGCAAACGAGCAGATCAGCAGAACCGCCGACGCCAACACTGCCAAAATTCTTTTAGACAGGGTTTTTTGCATATGTTTTCTCTCCTTTTTAATAAGATCTCCCAAACCACTTCGGGGGTCCGCTCATATCACAAGTACGGTACCGCTCCCCTTGTGTTCCGCGACCGTTCGTTACGCAAAGAAAGCAGACTACTCATACTTATGAAATGCACATCGTAATCATAGCATAAAAATGCTAAAAATACCATACGGTAAAATGGCAATATTTAAAACGGAGGATTTGTGCATTTTGCATAAATCCTCCGTTTAGGTTTTGGCATTTGCTGTTTTTTTGTCTATGAAATTATCTTTTCGGTCGGGCGATCAGATATCACAGAAAACGTGATCTTTCGCTGAGCGTTTTGCGGCAAGACACATACGCACACTGGTCAGACCGCTTTCGAGCGTCGCGCAGGAGGAAGCCTTCCCTTTGATCACGTCAAGGAAGTTGCCGACGAGGATATCGTCACCGCCGAAGTGTCCGTCACCGTCGCCGCCCATATAGATCTCTTCCGCCGAGTTTTCGAAGTGATGATAGATCTTGATGGTAGCGGTGTAGAAATCAAATTCGAGCGTACCGAAATAACCGATCAACCGCGCACCGCGTTTGCCCGCGCCGTACCGCGCAAAGAAATTCTGACTGTATACCGAGTGCATACCGCTCTCATACTGTACGATCGCACTGCCGCTGTCCTCGTTACCCGTATCGGTCGCGAAGGCGCAGTAGTCCATAATGCGGTAACCGTAGTCGATCGGTTCGTCGGCGCTGCAATCTTCATAACATTCCGAGCGACGATCGCAATCGCGGCAACGTAAGCCCGCGGGCATATCCCCTTTGTATATCTGTTTCGAATTCATTGCACAGATGGACACGGGGCGGTTATCGCCGAGCAGATAGTTGATATA
Source organism: uncultured Eubacteriales bacterium (assembly GCA_964433065.1). Taxonomy (GTDB): domain Bacteria; phylum Bacillota; class Clostridia; order Oscillospirales; family Acutalibacteraceae; genus RGIG3009. The sequence continues at coordinate 19,014 of CAYSPZ010000029.1, forward strand.
GTCGAAATCGTGGGTGGCTTTTTGCAGGAACATACCGCCCGTTTCGTTTTCGTCGCGGTACCATTTGTGGTAGTATCCTTTTCCGTAGGGAACGTTGTTGTACGCCTGTACGTGTTGGACGGTACCGATCTTCCCTGCCTCGATCAGTTCGCGCACTTTACGGGTGATGGTGCAGAAGCGAAGCGGGAAGGACACCACGATCTTATCGCTCAAATGCAGAATGGTTTCCAGTCTCTGATAATCTGCCTCGTTGGTACACACCGGCTTTTCGAGGAAGATCGGAATGTTATACTGTGCCGCCATCAATGCCAGTTCGGTATGCATGGAACAACGGGTACCGATACACACCGCATCCAATTTTTCGTTTGCGAACATTTCTTCTGCCGACACATAGTATGCCGTGCCCTCGCAATCCGCGTATTTTTGTTTCATCGCGTCAACGCGGGGATCCGCCACCGCCGCCAGACACACCTCGGAATCTTTTAAGATCCGACGAACGATGCCGGTCATACGGTCACCGCTGCCGATTACGCCAAGACGATACATAATACAACTTCCTTTCGTACGTTATGGCTTCATTATACGCACCCGACACCCATTCGTAAAGAGCGTTGATTGCCGAAAAATAGGACAATATTGCTATTGACACTTTTGTCCTATCGTGATATAGTCGTTTTCGGAAAGGGGTGATCCGATGGCACATACCGCATATACTTCCGAAAAAGCATCGGCGCAATACTTAGAGGTCAACACCTGCGGTGAAATGTTATTAGACGGCGACGACTACGATACGTTGCGTGAAAACGGGCGGGTGGACGTCGGCATCCAGTATATTGCCAAAGGAAAAGTGTATTACGAAGACGACGGCGAAGTAAAAGTGGCAACCGAAGGCTCGGTGTTGTTGCATTTCCCCCACGTGCGTCAACATTACTTTTTCAAAAAAGAGGACAAGACGCAATTGTTGTGGGTGCATTTTACCGGCGAAGGCGCCGCACTGTTGCAACCGCTTTGGTCGGACAGGACGGTCTGTTTAACGATCGCCGATCCGCACACCTTTCGCAACACCTTGCAAAAAATGATCCGTACGTTTACGGTACGCGAAGCGGAATACGAGTTGATCTGTGTCGGGTACTTGACGGTACTGCTCGGATTGTTACTGCGCAGCGCACAAACACCTCTCCCCTTGCATGACTCCGCCCACAATCGGTTGGAACCGGTACTCAATCATATGAACGTCTTTTTTTACGAGCCGATCGATCTCAAGCGGTATGCGGATATGTGTTACGTCAGTCCCGCACGGTTTTCCCATCTGTTCAAGGAACATACGGGGGTATCACCGTATCGGTTCCTGTTGGATCTGCGCATCGACCGTGCCAAGGATCTGCTGGAAAACAGTTCGTTCAGTATCGACGAATGCGGTCAGGCGGTCGGATTTACCGACGTGTCGTATTTCTGCCGCATCTTCAAAAAACATACGGGGTATTCCCCCGGCGAATACCGAAAACGGTAGCAAAAAGCCGATGTTGCAACGCAACATCGGCTTTCTTGTTACAGGATAACGAATCCCATCTTTTTCATCACTTTACGCAAGGTCTTGTCCGCCACGTACGACGCGTGCCCAGCGCCCTCTTTCATCAACGTTTCCAGTTGCGCTTTGTCGTTCATAAACTGCGTAAACCGTTCCTGGATCGGGCACAGTTCAGCGGCAACCGCTTCGCCGACGGCGGTCTTGAAATCGCCATACCCTTTTCCGGCAAATTCCGCTTCGATCTGCTCCATCGTCTTGTCGGTGACCGCACCGTAGATCTCCATCAAGTTGTTGATACCGTCTTTGCCGTCCGCGTACCGAACGACCGCCTCACTGTCGGTCACCGCGCGGCGGAATTTGCGGATGATGGTGTCTTTATCGTCCCGCATCGAGATGAACGAATTTTGGTTTTCATCCGATTTGGACATTTTCTTTAACGGTTCCTGTAACGAACGAACACGCGCACCCGTTTTCATAATGTACGGTTCGGGGACGGTGAAGGTGGGCGAATACCGATTATTGAACCGCATCGCCAGATCGCGGGTAAGTTCACAGTGTTGCTTCTGGTCTTCGCCGACGGGGACGTAGTCGGGTTGATACAGCAAGATGTCCGCCGCCATCAATGCAGGATAGGTAAACAGACCCGCATTGATGTTGTCCGCGTGACGGGCAGATTTATCCTTAAACTGGGTCATGCGCGACAGTTCGCCGAACTGCGTCTGACAGGACAGCAACCAACTGAGTTGTGCGTGCGCCGATACCTGCGATTGTACGAACAACAACGATTTCTCGGGATCCAGACCGATCGCGAGTAACAGCGCGAACATTTCTTTTGTCTGTTCACGCAGTTTGGCGGGGTCTTGCCGCACGGTGACAGCGTGAAGATCCGCCACGGCAAAGAAGCAATCGAACGAATCCTGCATCGCGACCCAGTTACGCAAAGCACCTAAATAGTTACCGAGTGTGGGTGTGCCGGTCGGTTGAATGCAACTGAGTGCACGTTTTTTCGGTTGTTGAACGGTCGTTTCCATGTAAATTTCCCTCTAATCACAAAAATCTTTTTATTATCATACCATCTC
>CAYSPZ010000030.1:0-21536 GCA_964433065.1 uncultured Eubacteriales bacterium
TTCACTCTGTCGCATCCACCTCATAAAACACCTTGGGGCACCTGCTCTATCGCAGATGCCCCAACAGGGGTGCTTTTCTCATTCACAGAACGTACGACCTCAAACCCGAGCGTCGAAGGCGATGGAATCTCACCGAAAACGAACATCCTCACCGGAAGAACCTATTTCCGACAAAAGTTGCAGTTTAAGCATATATTCCAACAGTACCTTGCTCAAATATTCCTTCGACACAAAAGGGGTTTCGCTTGGACCAGATGGCGCATAGTGCTCACAAATTTTCGCATCTGGTCGATTTCTCTCCTTTTTTTGATAGGCACAATGTCCGCAATGTACCTGAAAAATCTTACGCTTGTCAAACGTATAGTGTTGGTAATAATGCGCACACGTACCACATATCTTTTGATTCATCTAAAATCACCTCACCGACATTTTAACCTGTTTTAGGTTAAAAGCCAATAATCTGTTTCAGGTTAATGTAAACTGTTTTTGAGGTGATATTGTGTATAGTCGCATTCGAGATTTACGTGAAGATCACGATTTGACGCAGAAACAAGTTGCGCAGTTGTTGGGAATGTCACAAACCGGTTATTCTAAATACGAAACCGGTGAAAATGATATTCCTACTGCGGTTTTGATTAAACTTGCGGATTTTTACGAAACTACTACCGACTATCTTCTCGGTAGAACAGAAAGAAAAGGAGGATGAGCAATGCACACCTTTTTGCGTTTCCCCGACGGGAAAGACAAGGCGCTGACACTCAGTTACGACGACGGGGTGATTCAGGACAAACGCTTGATCGATATTCTAAAGCCCTACGGCATCAAAGCAACCTTTAATATCAACAGTGGTCTGTTTTCCGAACAGGACGTCACGACGCGGGGACGTATGTCACTGGCGCAAGTCAAAGACACCTATATCGGTTCGGGCCACGAAGTGGCGACCCACGCGATGACCCATCCGATCTTGACCGATCTGCCCGTCCCGCGCATCACCGAAGAAGTGTGGAACGACCGCCAACAGTTAGAAACGCAGTTCGGCGGTGTGGTACGCGGTTTTGCCTATCCGTACGGTCTGTTTAACGACACGGTGGTCGACGTTTTAAAGACGGCGGGAATTGCGTATGCCCGTACCGTCATCTCCACCCGCGACTTCCGTCTGCCGACCGATTGGCTGCGGCTAACCGCCACCTGTCACCATAACGATCCCGCGTTGCCTGAACTGACCGAGAGATTCCTTAACGACTCTCCGTCGTCGGACGGGTGGCTGTTCTACCTGTGGGGTCATTCGTACGAATTCGACGACCGTGACAACTGGCAGATTATTGAAGACTTTGCCGCCAAGATCGGTAACCGTGAGGATATCTGGTATGCCACCAATATCGAGGTGTACGACTATATCACCGCCTACCGCAACCTGCAATTCAGCACCGACAAGACGTCCGTGTATAATCCGTCCTGCCAACCCGTGTGGTTCGAAAAAGACGGCACCCTCATACACGTGTGCGCAGGCGAAACCAAGACGATCTGAGGACGAAAGAAGGTAACTTGTGAACAGAGAAGAACGACGCGACCGTATTTATACGCAGTTTGAACGATCTGCACAGCAATTTTGCAAAGAAACCAACGGCCTTTTTTGCGAAACAGACCGTATATATAAAGGTGCGCATCAACCGCAAAATCTTCAATATATTTTTGCAACGATGTACTACCATTCATTCTCGGTTCGTTTTATCTACGTTGCGCATGGTACGCTGGGAGTGGTTAACAGCGTATTGGGATGCGGCGTTCGTTTGGGCAAGACCGACGACAGCCTCTACGTGCCGTTACCGTTACTGACCGATTATTGTGACGTCGACACCGTTACACCGCTGTTTATTCCGCTGATCACCGATGCGGATGTGATGATAGAAGCCTTTGACTGCATCGGCAACGTTCTTACACCGATGTTGGATACCATTGCCGCGATCGGTTGTGATCCCGAACGCAAACAGACCATCTATGCTCACTATACCGAAGAGATGGAATGGCTTTTTGAAGCCGATACGCTCGATTATATCGACGACCTGACCATCTACCGCTTCTTTGCTGTGCGGTTCAATTCGGATGCCTTTATCAATTTCCTCAAAGGCAACCGTTCGATAGCGGTTAAGCAACTTCGAAAGATCAAAAAGTTAACCGGATACGAAACGCGGTTACTCCGCTTGTGGCAGACCGACGCACAACCGTCGGCGGAACTGCCTTGTGCATGTTCCAAAGCGGAACGTTACAACGACAAGGGTGTCCTTAAAAACGATCCGAAAGAATTTTTAACTGTATTTTTGTCGTGGGTTCTACTGTCACCCGTAACGTCCGTGGTGTTTCTTGCCGTTTTCGGATTATTTACTTTGATCGAAAGACGTGGTTCGGTCCTGCTGCTGGGTCCCCAATATAACTTCCCGTTTTGCATTTTGTTCGGGTTTATAACTGCCATCTGCATCAGTTACTTTACCCGCTTTACCTTTTACAAATGGTTTTTCAAACGCAGTTACGAGCAAATGCTGGAGATGGATACCATCCAAAACGGCGGCGGAGAGGATAAATTTATGCGCGGTTTCGCGGCGGTTTTGGTGGCTGTCGGTGTGATCGGCAGTGCGTTTCTGGCGAAATGGAACCTCAATTTTCGGGAAGTCGGATTTATCGACAATACAACCTTCTTGTCGCTGCAAGGCGAATACTATGCGTATACCGACATCGAGCGTGTGTATTACCGTCCCGATCGTGTCAACGGTTTCGGCGAAACACTGAATTTCCCGTCGTACGTCATTCTGCTGAAAAACGGAAAAGAGATCGATCTGTATGAGTACGCGGAGATTGACGATTACGAAAAAGAACTGTTCGATTATCTGCGCGAACATGATGTACAGGTGGAGGATGCTACCTGACACGGTTGCAAAATCGCGACGGATATGATAAGATAAACGTACAAAACCGAAAGGAAGGATGAACGATGATGAATGCCAAAGTACACGAATTGTTAAATCAGCAGATCAACAAGGAATTCTATTCCGCTTACCTGTACCTGGATTTCTCCAACTACTTCAAAGCCCAAGGTCTTGACGGGTTTGCCAACTGGTATATGATCCAGGCACAGGAAGAACGCGACCATGCGATGTTATTCTACACCTACCTGCAAAACGAAAATCAGACGGTCACGCTCGACGCGATCGCCAAACCCGACAAGACGTTCACTTGTCATATGGACGTGCTCAAAGCGGGTCTGGAACACGAAGAATACGTTACCTCGCTCATCAACGATATCTACGGTGCCGCCTACGACGTCAAAGATTTCCGCACGATGCAGTTCCTCGACTGGTTCGTCAAGGAACAAGGCGAAGAAGAAACCAATGCCAACGACCTCATTTCCAAAATGGAATTGTTCGGCTCGGACCCCCGCAGTTTGTATATGCTCAACCAGGAACTCGGCGGCCGTGTATACAGCGCCCCGTCCCTCGTCCTGTAAGTATAAGCGCCATCGTATGATGGCGCTTTTTTAATACGATTTTCAAAAGATATCCGTCGTACGGATTGATTTTATCGATCGGCTGTGGTATAGTAATGAGCGATCAATAACGAAATTTGATTCGCCGGTGTGCGGAAAGGACTGTAAAAAATGAACCGTTTTTATCTTTGTCCCAAGACTGTCACCGCCCTGCGCGGGTATACGGCATCGCAGTTTGTGAGCGATCTGGTCGCCGGTATTATCGTTGCGATCATCGCGCTCCCGCTTTCGATTGCGTTGGCACTCGCCTCGGGTGCCGAACCGCAACAAGGCATCTACACCGCCATCTTCGCGGGATTCGCGGTATCGTTGCTCGGCGGCAGCCGTATCCAGATCGCAGGTCCCACCGCCGCGTTCGCTACCATCGTTGCGGGGATCATCGCCACGCAGGGAATGGACGGCTTGATCGTATCCACCGTGTTGGCGGGTGTTATCTTAGTGGTGATGGGTGTCTGTAAACTCGGCGGTCTGATCCGCTTTGTCCCCGAAACCATCACCGTCGGTTTTACGGCGGGGATCGCGGTCACCATTCTGGTGGGACAGATCAAAGACTTTTTCGGTATCACTTACGACGCGGGTATCCGCCCCATCGAAACGATCGAAAAGATCACCGAAAACGTGCGGTTTCTCTCCACCTTCCGCCCGGAAGCGTTGCTGGTCGGCGGGGTGTGTCTTGCGATCCTCATCGTCTACCCGAAATTCGAAAAACGTCTGCCGCCCTCATTGATCGCGGTGATCGTCGGCGCGGTACTGGTTGCCTTTATCCCGTGGCTGAACGACGGTGTCTATACCATCGGCGAACTGTATACCGATATTCAAGCGGGTTTCCCGCCGTTCACCCTGTCGGGTGACCTGTTCACCGCAGACCGTATCCTCGCCGCACTCCCCAACGCGTTTACTATTGCGATCTTAGCGGCGGTGGAATCGTTGCTCTCCTGTGTGGTCGCCGATAAGATGGTCGATTCCAAACACAACCCCAACGCGGAACTGGTCGCACAGGGTGTCGGCAATATCCTCTCGGTGATGTTCGGCGGTATCCCCGCCACAGGCGCGATCGCCCGTACTGCCGCCAACACGAAAAACGGCGGTCGTACTCCCGTTGCGGGAATGATCCATGCCGTCGTACTGTTGCTGGTCATCTTGTTCTTGTTGCCCCTTGCGAAACTCATTCCGATGCCTGCCATCGCCGCTATCCTGTTTGTGGTCGCGTATAATATGAGCGAATGGCGCAGTTTTTTGCGCATCGTCAAGACTGAAAAGTGGTACGATATCACGGTGCTGGTACTCACCTTTGCGCTCACCGTGATCTTCGATCTGGTGGTCGCCATCGTTTGCGGCCTTGCGTTACACTATGCGTTTGTACTGATCAAGCGAATTAAGAAAGCCTGTTGACTGCGTCAACAGGCTTTTCCTTTATATGCCGACGGTAGTTTCCCCGTCTGCTCTTTGAACATCTTGGTAAAAAAGGACATATTGTGAAATCCGCACAACAGCGCCGTTTCGCTCACCGTCCTGCCGCTTGCCAGAAACTCTTTCGCTTTCTCGCAACGGTAGTTGTTGAGATACTGTACCACCGTCTGTCCCGTCAACTGCTTAAACGATTTGCACAATCCGTACTTGTCGGACAACACGTGTCGCGCCAGATCGTCCAGCGTCACCTTTTCGGCATAATGTTCGCGGATATACCGTATCGCACGTTTGACGTTGTCGTACGACGGCTTTGCGATGGGGTGCGGGGTGAGGGATACCGTGTGCCGTTCCCGTAGCGCGATGAGCAATCGCGTTACCGCCAACTGCACCTTCGCCGTGTGGCACGGATCGGTCGGCGCGTCGTATAACGCGACGATCTCGTCAAACAACCGTACGATCTCGTCGTCGCGGAACAGGGTATCGAATTGTAACTGTTGATAGGGGATCGCCGCCATTCGGCAAAACGTATCGCCCAGTATCAGACAATGGTAGGTGAGTTCGGCGTCGGTACCCGTGTAATGCACCTGATTGGCATTGACCACCACCACGTCTCCCGCCCGAAACGGATACCGTTCCCCGTCAAGCAACACGAACCCTTCGCCCGCTGCACAGACCTGTACTTCGGGATTGTCGTGCCAGTTGGTGATCTGTGCGGGTCGCTCGGCGCAACGGTATAAGTTAAAAAACGGAATGCAGGGGATCACCGATTCCCCGCTGTGATACTCTTCGTGCCGTGTTTCCATAATACTCACCTTTACAAGATAGTGTTATTTTTAAGCAATATAGGACATTGTTTTCGACCAAAACGACGATTATACTTACATTATAAACCATTTTTACGTTTTGTAAAGGAGTGTTCGGTGTGAAAACCATTTTTAGTAGTGATAACCAGACTTCCAAAGAAAAGATCGTTACCCCGCGTATGCCGCTTACCGACTATCAGTGCATCATCGGTGACGAGATTTCGAAAGAAGCCGCACAGAAAGGTGTGCAGTTCTCCAAAGAGATTGCCGACGGGTTTATCAGTGACTTTGAAAACCCCGAGACCGATCGTATGGCGCACGTGTCCACCTTCGTTTATCGGGATGGTATGATCTATACGTCCTACTACGTCAACAAGCAGATCGCCGAAGAGGACGCGAACTACCAGACCGCGCGCCTCGCTTACTGCTCGACGACCGATACCGAACACAAGACCTTTCTGGATATCCAGACGGTCGGTGATCCCTGCTACGACGGTACCGTTGAAATGGTGTACGACACCATTCTGATGCCCAAAGACGACCGCACCCTGTACGTGTTGTGGACCGCTAAGGTATCGGGCAACTACTACCGTTTGTACCGCACCTTCGATACGGTTGACAAAACGCTCGGCGACGTACAGGTCAACCGTTTCAAGGTGGGGGACATCGTCAACGATTTCAGTACCACCGGTATCCAGAACGCACTTGCCGAGAACGATCTTCCGTTCAAAACCATGTACAGCGATATCGGCATTATGCAGAAACTCTCCTCCCGCGAAGAGAACGGACAAACGTATTACTACACCGGTACGTACAGCGGCGAGTTCACCGCCATCATCAAGAGTACCGACCTTGTCACGTGGGAATATGTTGCCGAACCCGATTTCCCCAATGAAGCCCAATGGGAAAATGCCACCTACGTACTCGGCGACAAGGTGTTCTATTTCGTGCGCCAGTACGACAACACCAAATACGGGTTCCTCACCGTGTACGACCTGAACAACGGTACGTGGGAAAAACCCGTACTGATCACCGATACCCAATCCCGTTCGGATTTCATTATGTATAACGGACAGTTGTACCTGTTCCACGCACCGCACGACCGCGAACATATCGGTATCGTCAAGATCAACACCGAAAACATCGCCGAAAGCGAAGTGGTGTTGCAGTCGGATATCGGATCCAGTTGCTTCTATCCGTTCATTCAGTACGGTGACGACGGCGAACTGCGTATGTCCTACACCGTCACCCGCCAACACATCCGTCTGGCAAAATTCGTGTTAAGCAAATATTTGTGAGCACAAGAAAGATCCGCTTTGGTCATTGACCAAAGCGGATCTTTTGTTTGTTTACTTAATGAGTTCGCGTACCGTGTCCCGCGCGAGAGCGATATCCGCGATCGGATCGCCGCCCGTTTCGCGTTCGATGGTCAGATACCCGTTAAACCCGACCGCTTTCAGTGCGGCAAGATAACGCGGGAAATCCACGTCGCCCTGACCGAGCGGTGTTTCGAGAAAATAATCCGCCACGTTGAGCGCCTCGATACCACCCGTCGCGAAGTGATCGTAAATGATCTCGGGATCGGTCTTTTTGAGCATCACACCGTCCTTGATGTGGGTGTGTACGATATATTTACCGAGCATTTCCACCGCTTCGACGGGATCCTGTCCCGTCACCATCACGAAGTTCGCGGGATCGAGGTTAACACCCACGCCGCCGTCCATCTCTTTTAAGAACTGCAACAGAACGGGTGCCGTTTCGGGTCCCGTTTCAATGGCGAGGGTAATCCCTTTCGATGCCGCGTACTTGCCGCATTCGCGAAGCGCGTCCACCATCACTTGATAACGGGGATGATTGCGGTCGGCGGGAATGACTCCGATGTGGGTGGTCACCACCGACACACCGAGATCCACCGCCAGATCCACGATTTGATTGGTGAGTTTGATGCGTTCGGGATTGTCTTTGGCGATCTGGAACCCGTGTCCGCCCATATCACCGCACAACGCGCTGATTTCAAGACCCATCGCGGCAAGTTTCTCACGGAAAGCCGCACGGTCGTCGGCAGAGAGCAACGCGGGACTGAACGACCCCGTCGTTGCGTAGATCTGTACGCCGTCAAATTCCATATCCTTCGCCAGTTTCAAACTGTCCGAAAGTTCCAATTTAAAACAATCGGTAATGACACCGATCTTCATATTCCTGCACTCCTTTTATATCAGAGTTCGACCCATTCACCGTCGGTGTCCTGCGCTTTGAGCAATGCGTCACGTACCCGCATCACTTCCAGCGTCTGTGCGGTATCGAACGGAATGGTACCGTTTTCAAAGAAGACCAGTACGCTTTCGAGCAGATGCCCGAACAGATCCGATTCACACGCTTTGTATAACGGTTCACCCGACGCGGTCTTACCCGAAATGGTTCCGAACAAAGCGGGCGAATACAACAGCATTGCCTGTTTACCGTTCTCGGCGACCACACGGCAGAACCGTTGTTTACCGACCGCTTCCACCTTCACTTTTACGGCGGGACTTGCCAACACTTTCACGCACATCTCGATGGGGTGAATGATGTATTCCGCAAAATCGCGACCGCCGCCGGTGATGAACAACTCGTCCGCATCGACGAACAGGTCAAGTTCCTCCGCAAACCGCAATGCCGACGAACTGAAAAACGGCGCATTGTACTTCTCACCGAGCGCGAAGATTTTCTTTGCGGTTTCAAGGTCGGGCGCAAATGTCTTGTCAATGTAGGTGCGTTTACCGTGTTTGAGAGCGGCTTCCGCCAACCGCAGATGCGTTTCGGGGCAAGAGGGGGCGAGTACCATAATGTAATCGCTCTTTTCGCACAATTCGTCGACGGTCGCGCAACGGGTGATCCCCATTTCAGCGCACCACTGATCGGTGGTCTTGCCGTCGATCAGCGAATCATCCCGTTCCGCCCACGCGTATGCAACCTCATAATCCAGCCCCAACCGTTCGGCGGCGGCTTTGATCCACGCGGGATAGTTGTTTGCGTGCCAGTTGCTGATATAATAGTCTACGAATCCGATTTTTTTCATAAGACGATCTCCTTTTTCTGCTCGGAAGCGACGTACAAGGTGTCAAGCAACCGTGCGCTTTCCAGAATGTTGTCAATGTGATTGCGGTTCTTTTCACCCGTGCGAATGGATTCAATGAATGCCTTGTCTTCGCACAGATACATATTGGGAATATCGTATTCGGGTGCGATGGTTTCAAGCGTTTCGCCGTCGTACAGTTCAAACTTACCGCCATAGGTCAGCCGCGCACCGCACTTGTCTCCGAGGAAATCGATGAACATTTCGTGCTTGTTGATGTTTTGTGCCCACGCACCGTTGAACGAGATGGATGCTTTATCGGTACGCACGTAACCGGAAATGAAATCGTCCACGTCGTTGGTACCGTTCTCGATATCGGCGGTATCTTCCGCCCACATACCTTCGTAACGGTATGCTTTCATATCCTTCGCCATCTCGCAGTACGCGTCACAGGTGACCTGCTTCAGGGTCGCACCGCCCAGAATATACAAAATGAGATCCAGGAAGTGGACACCCCAGTCGATGAGAACACCGCCGCCCGACTGCGATTTGGTGGTAAACGCGCCGCCGAGACCGGGAATCGAACGGAACGCACGGAAGGAACAGTATACGTGATAGATGTTACCGAACCGACCTTCGCGGTTGAGTTGTTCGAGCATCTCCACCGATTTGTGATAACGGTTACACACACCGATGTTCAGGATCTTGTTTTGCTTTTTGGCTTCTTCTGCCATCTCGCAGGAGAGCGCGTAGTTGACGGTGATGGGTTTCTCACAGAACACGTGTTTACCCGCGCGCAGCGCCTCCATCGTCAGGGTGTAGTGCGCGTAGTTGGGGGTGAGAATGTATACCGCTTCCACTTCGTCGTCCGCAAACGCGATGCTCGCGTCCGCGATCACGTTTTCGATGAACGGATATTTCTCCTTCATCTTTTCGGCTTTCTCGGGCAGAATGTCACAGGCATATTTCACCCGAATGTTGTCCATTTCCGCGAATGCGGGGAAGTGCGCGCCGTCTGCGATGCGTCCGCAGCCGATCACGGCAATAACAGTTTTGTTTTCCATATGACGTCCTCCTTATATGATCTTGCTCTCATTATACAAAGGGATGTGCACACTGTCAATGTTTTCAGTTACGCAAAAAGATATCTTTTTTTCATATTTGCCGCTTTTTCGGGCAAAAAAGGTTGTTTTGTTTAACGATTTTCGGTTGACAAGGTATATAACACCCGCTACAATTAGAGAAAAAAGAGGTGAGAATATGTACGCCAGTCAATATCATCTTGACCGCTCTTACGCGGACCCGCTCGTTTTCGGTGATATCCGCTTAGCGCAGGTCGGAAAACTGTACGGCACCGAGCGCACGGTGGTGGATGCCCATATTCATACCGACCTGTTTGAGATCACGGTGGTCACCGACGGTGCGGGGGTCATTACCACCAACGACGTTCCAACTCCCGTCGAAAAAGGGGACGTCTACCTCTCAATGCCGTGTGACGTCCATCAGATCGACAGTGATACCGACCGCCCCGTCAAATTCAGTTACCTTGCCTTTTCGGTGGGGAACGGGGACTGGCAGTCGGTACTCGAACAGTTGACGCAGGAACACTACAACGAACGCGACCGCGTGTTTCAGGACGAACGGGTGCGACCGCTCATCAACAACATTTTGGCGGAACTCACCGAACAAAAGGTGCATTCCTCACAGGTCATCACCGCGTTGTTGTATCAGTTACTCGCTTATATCGACCGCGGTTTCCGCGATAAGACCACCGCCACCTACCACGAAGAGGTCAACGACGCGGATATCCTCTGTGTCCGCCTGATGACCTACATCGACACCCATATCTATTCGCTCAAAACGTTGCAGGAACTGGCACAGGTGACAGGGTACAGTTACGGCTATCTGTCCGCCTTGTTCCGCAAAACCACCTCGTTCACCCTTTCGTCCTACTACGCGCGTAAACGAATGGAAGCCGCACGTTTGCTCGTTCTCGAAAAGAAACTCACCGCCACCGAGATCGCCAAAACGCTCAACTACTCCTCCGTCTACGCGTTCAGTAAAGCGTTTTGTAAAAAATACGGTGTTCCGCCCAGTCGATATCGATGAATGCAGGAATCACCATATCTCTTGCAATGATTGCAATTGCAACCGAAATTCCTGCAAAGTATACTGAAAGCAGAGAAAAATGAGGTGTCAGAATGAATACGTTACGAGAAGCGGTCGCACAAGGGAAAAAACTGTGCGGCACGTTGGTATCCTTGACCGATCCCGCTCTATGCGAGATGGTCGGCAACGCGGGTTTTGATCTGGTGTGGATCGATATGGAACACACCTATATGTCTTACAAAGAGGTGCTGGCACACCTGAACGCGGCGCGCTCGGTGGGGATCGCCTCACTGGTTCGTCTGCCGCAAAACGATCCGACCGCCACCAAAAAGATCCTCGAAATGGATCCCGACGGTGTGTTGTTCCCGATGGTGCGCACCGCAGACGAGGTGCGCACCCTGATCGAATCTACACTGTATCCGCCGCTCGGCACGCGCGGTTTCGGTCCGATGCGCGCCATTCGCTACGGCGCCGACGACGCGGCGGACTACATCGCCCGCCGCAGTCTGGAAACCTGCCGTTTCGTTCAGATCGAACACGTCGACCTTATCGACCAACTCGACGAGGTAGCGCAGATTCCGTATCTCGATGGTTGTATCTTCGGTCCCAACGACCTTTCGGGTTCGCTCGGCGAACTCGGCAACCCGACGGGGGAGAATACCGTCGCGCAGGTACGCCGCGCCATCGATATTCTGCATAAACACGGCAAATATATCGGTCTTGCGGTGGGACACGACGAGGCAACCATTCGTTTCTGGTCACAGTTCGGTGTGGACCTGTTTGTCGCAGGCGCCGACTGGAACTTCGTGTATAGCGCAGGCAAACAGACCTGCGATCTGTTACATACCTACCACGCAAAATAAAGGAGGACGACAACATGTTAGAACTCAAACGCGACGGATTTACCATTGAACTTACCGACCCGACGGTGTACGTCGACAACGGCGCACGCGGCAGAAGCGGGCATATGAGCCACGCACTGGTCGAATGGGCGCCCGGCAAACTGCTCAACTTCAACTCCAACTGCTCGGGTGTGCGTCACGGCGGTCACTCCACCTTCGGCTATATCGAATACCGCACCTCCGAAGACGGCGGCGAAACCTATTCTGACGTCAAGGTGCTTGACTACTCGATGAAAGAACTGCTCGACGGTGTCTATACCATCTCGATCGAAAAAGCGGTCGCCTGCTCCGACGGCAGTATCACCGCATTCTGTCTGCGTAACGATAATACCGCCCTGTGCGAACCGTGGGATACCCCGACGGTCATCCGCAGTTTAGACGGCGGCGAAACGTGGAGCGATCCCGTCGAACTGTGTCCCTATAAAGGTCGTGTGTATGCCGCCTGTACCCATAACGACGTCATCTACGCGCTCGAATTCTGCAACGATGCCGAGATCCAATTCGTCGGCAGAACCGAAGAACACGTCTACCGCATCTTCACCAGCGAAGACCACGGTGTCACCTTTAACGAACTGTGCGTCGTTCCGATCGACGGTATGGGCAGAGGTTACGGTGCGATGCTGTTCGACGATCAGGATCATCTGCACGTGTTCGCGTACAACATCAACGACGAACAACACCCCGATCACATCATCAGTACCGACTGCGGCAAAACGTGGGGTGAACCCACCACCTGCTATCTCGCCGACGGTATCCGCAACCCGCAGATTGCCCAACTCGACGGTGTGTACCTCATCCACGGCAGAAATGCCGACGCGACGGGCTTCGTTCTGTACTCCTCGCTCGATTGCCAGAACTGGGACGAGGGTTATCGCATCGGTACCGTCACCAACCTGTGCTACTATTCCAACAACATCGTCCTCAAAGATAAAGACGGCAACAACCGTCTGCTCATTCAGTACTCCGAACGGTTCAACGACACAGACGTCTGTACCAACGCGATGCACCGTTTCCTGCGCATCGTAAAATAACCTGCAAAAAAGACCGCGGATGCGGTCTTTTTTTGTCCGTAACCTTTGACTTTACTGCGGCAATATGGTAAAATTAACCGAACGTTGTTTTGAAGAGAGGGTTTCACAATGCCGATACGCTTTTGTAAAGACCAAAACCGCTTTATCCTGACCACCAAACACACCGCGTATGCGTTCGATATCGTACAGGGTCAATACCTGCGCCACCTGTACTACGGCAAAAAAACGCGCGATCTGTCGGTGGACGAACCGACGGGATATTCTTTCTCGCCCTACCGCGCCGACCTCGATTGGACGTGGTCACCCGATACCTTGCCGCTTGAATTCTCCTTTTACGGCTCGGGCGATTTCCGCCCGTCGGCACTGCGTCTGTGCGGCGCGGACGGTACCGACGTCACCGATTTTTGCTACCGCTCCCACCGCGTCTTTTTCGGCAAACCCGATTTGGACGGTCTGCCGTCTTCCCGCGCGGATCAGCATACCAAAACGTTGGAAATCACCTTGCACGACGCGCACACCGCGTGTACCTTAAAACTGTACTACACCGTCTTTGCCGACGAGGATATCATCACCCGCACCATGTCGTTGCAAAACGGCGGTGATGGCGCGGTCACCATTGAAAAATGTATGTCGATGACCCTCGACCTGCCCGCCTGCAACTACGATATGATCTCGTTGTACGGCAGCCACCTGCACGAATGCGGATACGACCGTCACCCCTTGTTCCACGGCACCCAATCGATCACTTCGCGGCGCGGTGCCTCTTCCCACCAACATAACCCCTTCTTCGCACTGTGTTCGCACAATGCCAATGAGGAGAGGGGAGAGGCGTACGGCTTCAACTTCGTGTACTCGGGTTCTTTCTTGAACGAGGTGGAGGTGGACCAACAAAACACCACCCGCGTGACGGTGGGTCTCGGTAGTGAAAACTTCGCCTACACCCTCGAAAAAGGCGAACGCTTTATCGCCCCCGAAGCGGTGCTCACCTACTCGGCAAACGGCTTCGGCACCATGACCCGCAACTTCCACGACTTTATCCTCGCCCACATTCTGCCCGCCGAAGCGGTGGAAACTCCCCACCCTGTTGTACTGAATACGTGGGAAGCGGTGTACTTCGATATCAACCAGGCGCTGTTGCTTGACTTTGCCGAAGAGGCGAACAAGGTCGGTTGCGATATGCTGGTAATGGACGACGGCTGGTTCGGCGAACGTCACAACGACGATGCCGCACTCGGTGACTGGTACACGAATGCCCGAAAATTCCCCGAAGGGTTGGCACCGTTTGCCAAAGCGGTCAAAGCCAAGGGTGTGCAGTTCGGTATCTGGGTGGAACCCGAAATGATCAACCCCGATTCGGAACTTTACCGCACTCATCCCGACTGGTGTCTGCACGTAGAGGGGAGGAACCCCCATCTGTCCCGTAACCAACTGGTACTGGATATGAGTAACGACGCGGTGATTGACTACCTTATCGACACCTTTACCAAAACGTTCGACGGTGTCCCGATCGACTATTTCAAATGGGATATGAACCGCCACCTGTCCGACGTGGCATCCTCGGTCGCCACCCCCCGCCGTCAAAAAGAAACGTTCTTCCGCCACATCAAAGGCGCCTACCGTTTGCTCGACCATTTCCGCAAGACCTACCCCAATGCGGTGATCGAAACCTGCTCGGGCGGCGGCGGTCGGTACGACCTCGGTATGATGTGCTACGGTATCCAGATCTGGACCAGTGACAACACCGACCCGTACGACCGCACCCTCATTCAATCGTCGGCGATGATGGCATACCCCGCGGCGACCATGTCCTGCCACGTGTCCGACCCGCACGACGATCTCGCCTCGCTCGACTATCGGTATAAAGTCGCCGTCGGCGGTATGCTCGGTTACGAACTCAACATCCTCAAAATGACCGATGCGATCAAAGCGGAAATGTCCCGCCAGATCACCGAATACCGTTCGTTCGAACACCTGATGCGGCTCGGTGACTATTACGCGCTGGTATCGCCGTATGCAAACCCCTATGCCGCATACTACTACGCAAACAAAACGGGCGAGGAACTGTTGCTCACCGTCATCGAGAAAGCCGATTGCAAGAGCGGACAGACGAAACTGCTCAAACTCAAAGCCGCCAAAGCCGACCGCCGTTACCGCGAACGGTACAGCGGCAAAGAATATACCGGCGAACAACTGAAAAACGGCATCCGCCTCACCCTTGCAGGTGAACCCGATACCGCACATTTGATGTACTTTATTGCTCTTTAATTTAAAAAACGACTTCGCTCTGCGAAGTCGTTTTTTTGTTTGCGAAATTATGAGTAATACCGACGGATCCAATACGAGGGTGTACAACTCCACGCGTGACACGCGCTGTTGAGAACGGGATGCGCGTACGGACTCAATCGTTCGTCGCGCTCGTCAAAACATTCGGGACAGCAATCAAATCCCGCACGGAGGATGCCGCCCCAGTACGTTTTGATGCAATCGAGCGCCTGTTCCCGTTTGCCGCACCCGATTAACGCTTCAATGTAATAGTGGGTCATAAACGGGGAAGACATCCGAATAGCGGGATCCGCTTCAACCGTTTTTTCTAACAATCGTGCCGCTTGTTCGGTTGTGAGCGTTCCCGACAACGCCGCCCATACTTGCGACTGCCACGAAACTTCGCCGTCGGCAGCGGTAAACAATCCGATTTTCGGGTCGTAACGGTTTTGCAACACACGACTTACGTCGTTTTGGAAACCCTCTAAAAATGCCGTCGGTTTGTCCAAAGTTTTTGCAAGGGCGATCATTCGATTCAAAACGTATGCCACGTACCCAAGTGCCGCCGTGTTACGGTCGTATTTCCCGTGATCGATGAAAAATCCCGCATCCATCACACCGCGCCCGCGGTCAAATACGCTGTCGGCATACCGCAACTGTGCTTCGGCAATATCGTACAATTCAAGCGGCAACGACAGATCGTCGGTATGTTTCCAATAATCGTACAAGCATAACCCGAAACACAAGGAATAATCCAGATAAATTCCTTGATTGACGTGCGGTTCGGTGTGGGGATATACGTACGGTGCCACCAAGCCCTTGTTGTTGAGATGCTCGGCAAACAGATAGATACACCGTTTAACGAGGTCGATATTCTCAAACGTACAGTAATCCACCAACGCTTGCAACCGCAGATCACCGATCCACAATCGTCTGTCGCGTTTCGGTCCGTCCTCAAACACGTCCTGCTCACATTCTTTGAGCGTTTTCACACACATACGGTCGATCTGCGTCAGGAGTTCATCCTCGCAGACGAGCGGTTTCGCATCGCTGACGTCCACCGCCGACACGCTGTCCAGATATAACGCGGTGATATGGATGGGAAAACGGACCGAATCGACCCGTTTGAGTTTCAGATAGCGAAACGAATACCGCCGCTCAAAACTGCCGTCGTACGGTGTTTCGGCGACCGTCTTGAAATCCTCTTGCAGCCAACCGACCGAAAGCGTCTCGGCGGACGGGATCACCGTTTCCGCGAGTTCGATCGGCATCTCACCGAACGTCACCGCAACGTTGATCGGCGAATCGGGAATGTTGCAATCGGGACACCCTTCCATCGCGAGATGCAGATATCCCGTATAATGATCCCCGAAATCCAAGATGACCTCTTCGCTTTCCAACCGTAACGGGAACGAAACGTCGGCAATCGGTTTTATCGTCCATCCCTGAAAGACGGTATCGTCATGTTCAAGTTTGCAGACGGCGACAGGCTCCACTCGTTTGTGTTTGAGCGGTCGTTTATACCGATCGGCAGTTATCCCCATATTCACAGATCCTTTCAAATCATAGTTTCAGTTCAATACTTTTTCATACGCGACACGCTCGGCACCGCTTTGCAAGAATATGATGCCGCAATACGTAAACCCGTGTTTCTCCAGCATCCGTCGCATCACCACGTTCCCTTGATGGGTGTCGATACGTAACGACGAAAACCCGCAATCGGAAGCCGTTTGCGCCGCATAATCGAGAATGGCGGTCGAGATCCCGCACCCGCGCTTTGCTACCGCCACCGCCACGCGGTGGATGGCGAGATAACGTTGATTATCGTCGCCCGTTTCCCAATGTCCGTCATAGATGCGGTCGTAGGTGGGTTCGCCGTCGTCCACGATGACGAACGTACCGCCGACCTGCCCATCGCAGTCGACAATAAACGACCGTCCCTTTTCAATGTCGTCAAAAACCACTTCGCGGGACGGGTACCCGTCCTGCCACTGGTCGATACCGAGCGCGGCAATCGTCCCGCGTGCTTCGTCGAACAACGAGAGCAACCCGTCGATATCGGTATGCGTCGCTTGTCGAATATGCATCATTGGTACTCCTTTACCACCTGCGCGATGCGGTGATAATCGTTCGTTAAGATGACATCAATGCCCATCTTCAAAAACTCTTCGGTTTCCTGCGGATCGTCCGACCAGAATACGTTGGTCACGATGCCGTGCGCCTTCGCTTTGTCCACCATCGCTTGATCAAAATACCCTTTGACAAACTGCAACTTCTGACAGTCGTACCGAATGGCGCGGTCAACGATCTCCCACATCCCGTCCCCGCCGCCGCAGCAACGCGGGATATCGGGGAATTCTTTCTGTAACCGTTCGAGCAGAGCGTCCTCGCCCGACATAAAATAGACGTACTTCTCGCAATCGTATTTGCGGATCAGCCGCACGATCTTGCCGAGATCGTCGGGGTTCGCGCCTGCCGATTTGAGGTGAATGTTCATCACGCAATGACAGGCAAATTTCTGTAAGATCTCCTCAAACGTCGGGATCTGCATCCCCTTGAATTCGTCGGCATACGGGGTTCCGAAATCCAATGCTTTGAGTTCGGCTAACGTGTGATCCGATACGTGTCCCGTCCCGTCGGATACCCGATCGAGCGTAGCGTCGTGAATGGACACCACTTCACCGTCTTTGGTGAACCACAGATCGAATTCGATCTCCTGGCCCCCCATCGCGATCGCCGCGCCGAACGCCGCCAAACTGTTTTCGGGCGCTACCGTGTTAAACCCGCGATGCGCACATACGCGCGGATACGGCATGATCGCGTCGTGCCGCGAAATGGCACTGCCGGCGGGACGGTATTTCCACGGACGGCGCCCCTTTTCAATGTACTCGTAATGTGCCGCGAGCGGGTTACCGAACCCTGCAGGCTTGTAATATTTGTCGGCGGGATCGATGTCCACCGTCGCAAGACCCACACGGCTCTTCATATTGACGAGGATCTCACCCGTCGGCGCGACCACCATCGATCCGCCGCCGATATCCGATTGCTCGTCCATCGACACCGACGAACGGACGACGTACGCGTTGGTGTTATATGCCAGGAATTGCGACATGATCTCGAGTGCGCGGTGGGTGTCACTGCGTTGGTGGGAACACCCGATGACGATGTCTAACTTCTGCCGCGCCAGGTTGGCGAACGCCTCGTAGAAATAGAAATCGTAGCAGGTCAAAAATCCAAACCGCAACCCTTCCATTTCAATAACGGTCGGTTCGGAAAACTCAAAACTGTACTCACTGTCGAGATACGGGTTTGCTACCTCACCGGGGGTCAGATGCTGTTTGCCGTAGGTGCCGACGATACGACCCTCACGGTCAAACGCATAGGTGGTGTTGCGCAGTTTCCCGTCAACTGCCGACCGCGCGTTGACAAATACCATCGCGTGGCAACGACGGGCGGTCTCGGCGACCGCCGCGAGCAGCGTCGCATTGTACTTTTGATAGGAGAGAACCCCCCGCTCGGGACCGGCAAGACAGGGAATGTCACTCGCTTCGGGCAATACGATCAAGTCCATCGACTCGTCGCATTCGCGCAACAACTCCAGTTCTTTTTCAAAATAGATATCCGATTGTGCATAATCTACCGAATACGGCGGTTGAATGATACAGACGTTCATATACCGTCACCTCTTGCGTACAGTGTATCACGAACCCTCCCAAAAGGCAACAAAAAAAGGCGGCAACTTTTCGAAAGTTGCCGCCCGCTTTTATTGGGATTTATTCCACCGTACCGGCGCGTACCGCCTCGAAATCGTCCTCGATCTCTTTGGACGGTGCCTTAGTGAGCAACGACACCACCACGATACACAGAGCGGAGAAGAGGAACGCGGGTAACAGTTCGTAGATCGCGAACACACCGCCGAGTTTGCTGATGACCAGTTTCCACAGGAATACCATACCCGCGCCGCCGATCATACCTGCGATCGCGCCCGCTTTGTTGACGCGTTTCCAGAACAGCGAGAACAGCATCAGCGGACCGAAGGTCGCGCCGAAGCCCGCCCACGCAAAGGATACGATCTTGAAAATGATACTCTTTTCATCCAGTGCAAGTACCACACCGATCAATGCGAGTACCAGCAACGTGATACGGGAGATCCACATCACCTGTTTGTCGGTCGCGTTTTTCTTGCAGACACCCTGGAAGATGTTTTTCGCAAATGCCGACGCGGCAATGAGCAGATACGAGTCGGACGAACTGATGGTCGCCGCCAAAATACCCGCCATCACGAATCCCGCCAACAGCGGCGGCAACGACGAGGTCGCCATCGTGATAAAGATGTTTTCCGCGGCGGATTTGGTCAGGTGCGCCGTCGGGTACAGTTGACGACCGACGATACCGATAAAAACCGCGATGCCGAGCGAAATGACCACCCAGATCATCGCGATACGACGCGAACGGCTCAATTCCTTTTCGTGGCGGATCGCCATAAACCGCAACAATACCTGCGGCATACCGAAGTAACCGAGACCCCATGCCAACATCGAACAAACACTCAACAGACCGTAGGGGGACGCGTCACCGAACAGCGGTTTGCCCGCCTCCACCAACTGCTGTTCGTTGCCGTCGAGTGCGGGGGATGCCAACCCGAAGAATTCAAGGAATCCGGGGATCTCTTTCGCGTTTTCCGCCACCGCACCGATACCGCCTGCTTGAGCGGTGCCGAGGATCACGATAACGATGAGCGCCACGACCATCACGATCGCCTGCATAAAATCGGACACGCTTTCCGCTAAAAATCCGCCCAATATGGTGTAGATGAGCACGAATACCGCACCCACGATCATCATCGGTACGTACGGCGCGCCGAACAGGGTGGAGAATAATTTACCGCAAGTCACGAAACAACTGGATGCATACACCGTAAAGAAGATGAGAATAAATCCTGCCGACAACAACATAATGGTCTTGTTCTTCTCGCGGAAACGGTTGGAGAAGAATTCGGGCAGGGTGATAGCGTTGTTAGCGCGAACACTGTACCGCCGTAACCGTTTGGAAACGATCAACCAGTTGAGATAGGTGCCGACCGCCAAACCGAATGCCGTCCAGAACGCATCCGCCAGACCGTACCAGTACGCAACACCGGGCAGACCCATCAGCAACCAACCGCTCATATCCGATGCCTCGGCACTCATTGCCGTGACCCACGGACCGAGCGTTCTGCCGCCGAGAAAATACGACTCGGAGTTTTTGTTGGCGCGTTTGGCATACACCGCACCAATGACGATCACCGCCGCCATATATACGATCATGGCGATCAGGATCTGTAACGTGTTTTTATCCATAATATTCGTCCTCCTCGGGAAATAAAACATAGCACCAGTTTACCACACTAACACGATAAAGTCAATCTTTTTATTTTTTTATGGATTTCGTCTTGCTTTTTATAATTTCGCGTAGTACAATACACGCATAATCTGTGATGAATAGGGGAGAGAAAAATGAACAAAACGTTATCTATTCAAACTTTTACCGTCTGTAACGCGATGCAAGACGAGGCACAGACGCGTGATACTTTCAAAAAATTGGCTTCCTACGGCTATACCGGTATCCAAACTGCCGGTGAGTGCGGTTGGGGTTACGAAAATTTTGCCGATGCCGCTAAAGCGGCGGGACTTCGCATCATCGGCACGCATTTTCAACTTCCCGTACTGGAAGACACCGAAAAAACGTTGTATATACACAACACCTTTGAAACCCAATGCGCAGGCGTCGGTGCGATGCCGAAACTGTGGGACGAGGATTTCGGCCTCGACGTAGTTGATGATTTTGTCGCGCGTGCCAATGCGGTAGCCGAAACGTTTGCCCAAAACGGGTTGGTCTTCACCTATCATCACCACGACCGTGAGTTTTCCAAGATCGGCAACCAAACCGTGATGGATATGCTGGTGGAACGACTCGACCCTCGCATTTCGTTTGTGTTGGATACCTATTGGCTGCAGACGGGCGGTGTCAACATCCTTGAATGGCTCAAAAAGATGGAAGGCAGAGTGAAGATCCTGCACCTGAAAGATTACGAGGTACCGTTCGGTATCGGCGGCGGACGCATCACCGAACTCGGCGCGGGTAACATCAATTATAAAGACGTCATCAAAGCGGCAGAATGCTACGGTGTGGAAGATTTGTGCTACGAACAAGACGGATTTTTCAAGGTGGATTGTCTTGAAAGCGCTAAGCAATCGGCGGAATACTTCTATTCGATCATTTAAGAAAGTGAATATTATACAACAAGAAACCACCCAAACGGGTGGTTTCTTGTGCTGAAAAGGTTGCACAAATTCGAACCCCTTTGAATTTTTGACCTATGTGTTCGAACCCCTACAGTTTTTAGTGATATTCTGTTCTAACGAACAGAGTGATATTATGCCTAAC
>CAYSPZ010000031.1:0-20116 GCA_964433065.1 uncultured Eubacteriales bacterium
TGGTGCGGATGAACCGGTCGTACGACGTGTTCAGTTTATCCCACACCATCTTGATCTCGCCCGCGACGCGGTCGACGTATTCTTTCGGGGTGATGCCCTGCGCTTCGGCAGCTTCCTGAATCTTCTGCCCGTGTTCGTCCGAACCGGTCAGATAAAATACATCGTACCCTTGCATTCGCTTATACCGCGCGATCATATCCGCTAACACCGCGTCGTACGCGTTGCCGATGTGCGGTTTGCGCGAAGTATACGCAATTGCCGTGGTGATGTAAAATTTCTTATTCTCCATTGAAGTTGCCTCCTTTTATCGATACGAACTCTATTTTAACAGATTTCCGCAAAAATACAAGGATTTTCGTAAAACTTGCAATTTTCTTTTAAAAAGTGTATACTGTCTTGGAAAAACGGGGTGAAACGATGGAAGAGTGGCGATATACTGTTACACCCGCCTACGATGGCGCGACGGTGCAGACCTTTCTGCGACGGGAACTCGGTATGTCGTCGCGGATGGTGGTGCGGCTCAAATTCAAAGAGGACGGCATCACCGTAAACGGTGTGCGTCTTCGCTCCATCGACCGCGTATACGCAGGACAAACGCTGGTGTTACGTCCCCCGCAGGATGAGGTACATATCGACGGTATCGACCTGCCGCTTACCGTCGTGTACGAAGACAACGACCTGCTGGTGGTGGACAAACCGCCCTATCTCGCGGTACACCCGTCGGCGGGACTCACCACCCCTACCCTTGCCAATGCGGTGGTGGCGCACTACGCGCGGCAGGGAACACCGCTTTCGTTCCGTCCCGTCAATCGGTTGGATCGCAACACCAGCGGTCTGTTGCTCGCTGCCAAAAACCCGCACGTCGCGTTCGCGCTCGGCGGCAAACCGTATAAAGAATACCTTGCCATCGCGCTCGGTCACCTGCAAGGGAGCGGTGTCATCGACCAACCCATTCGCGTGAAAGAAGGCAGTTGCATCACCCGCGAAGTGGGCGAAGGCGGCAAAGACAGCGTCACTCATTACGAGGCGATCGCCTCCGACGGGGAAGTTACCCTCGTCCGCCTGTGGCTTGAAACGGGACGCACCCACCAGATCCGCGTCCATCTCGCGTGGCTCGGTCACCCGCTCGCAGGGGACACGATGTACGGTACCGATACGACCGAAATGCCGCGCCACGCGTTGCACTGCACCCGTATGACCGTCGACTACGGCGGCAACACACACGAATGGACAAGTCCGTTGCCGGACGATATGATACAGTGCCTTGAACGGCACGGTTTGAAAGGATGCTTATAATGGAACGCATTGCCAGTTTTTGTATCAACCAC
The DNA here is from genome assembly GCA_964433065.1 of uncultured Eubacteriales bacterium. Taxonomy (GTDB): domain Bacteria; phylum Bacillota; class Clostridia; order Oscillospirales; family Acutalibacteraceae; genus RGIG3009. The sequence goes on from CAYSPZ010000031.1 coordinate 1,329, forward strand.
GATACCTTGACCGAAGGGATGTACACCTCCCGTGTCGACGGGGATGTCGTCACCTACGATCTGCGGTTTGTGCGCCCCAACACCCCGCCGTTTATGGAAAACGGGGGATTGCACACCCTTGAACACCTGTTTGCCACCTACGTGCGCAACAGTAAGTTTGCCGACCGCGTCATCTATTTCGGACCGATGGGTTGCCGCACGGGTTGCTATTTTCTCGTACGGGATATGGCATCGCAGGATGCCATCGACCTTGTCCGTGACGCTCTTGCTTTTACCGCTGCGTTTGACGGAGAGATCCCCGGCAGTACCAAAGCGGAATGCGGCAACTATCTGGAACACGACCTCGAAAAAGCGAAAGAATACGCGGCATTTCTCGGCGGCATTCTTCGCGACTGGACACCCGAACGGTTAGTTTATCCCTCATAAAGGAGAAGTACTATGAAGCGACAGGGTCGTCATTCAAAATTGAATATCGACCGTGATGAAGCGTACGCGTTTTTCTACCTCGTCGGCGTTCGTGTGATGCGGTGTATCAAGTCGATCGTACGGTTTACCCGTACCTTGTGGCGGCCGCTTTACAGTGTTCTTAAAACGGCGGCAAGGCGGTTTTTAAACGGTGTCACCGACCTGTTTGCCGCTGACACCGAAGTTCGTCATCGGCGGATCAAACGTATCTTCGGTGTGGTCGCGCCGACGGCGGCAGCGGTGTTGTTGGTAATGACCCTCCGCTTCTGGTTGCAAGCGGATTTTGCGATCGCGCTCAACTACCACGGTACCGCGATCGGGTATATCGCAGGGGAAGATACCTACCTGCAAGCGGCAACGCAACTGCGCGATACGGTGATCAACGCGGACGGCTCGTTTTCGGTCGACCGCGCGCCGTCGATGACCGTGTCGGTACTCGGCGACGGTACGGTGCTGGACGAACAACAGACCTACGATCGCCTGTTACAAACGGTGGGGGATACCCTCACGAATGCGGTCGGGGTGTTTGAAGACGGTGTGTTTATCGGCGCACTACCCACCCGTGAAGCGGTGGACGCTTGCGTGGAAACGGTACTCGAACCCTACCGCACCGAAAAATACGACGAAGCGGCATTTTTGGGCGATGTCACCTTTACGGAAGGACTGTACCCGTCGTCGGCGGTGAACGACCGTGACACGCTGACCGAACGGTTGCGCGAATTGGAAGTCAAGACGGTCAAAAACATCACCTACACCGAAACGGTGAAATACAAGACGGTGTATCTGGAAGACGAATCGTTGCCGCTCGGCTACGAAACGGTGGTGACCACCGGTAAAAACGGCAAACGAAAGGTATACGCGCAGATCGTGTACGTGGACGGTAAGGAACAGTACCGTATGGTGGTGTCCGCCGAACCGACCGTGGCGGTACGCGACCGCGTGGTACGCATCGGCGCGAAACGGTATTCGGATACCGTCACCCTCGGTGACGGCAAACCGACCGGCAAGTTTATCTGGCCGCTCCCGTACACCAAGGTCATTTCCTCCCACTTCACCAGCCGTTGGGGACGGTTCCATGGTGCGATCGACATTTCCAACGGCAGTGTCAACGGAAAACCGATCCTCGCGTCGGACGGCGGTACCGTGCTGGAAGCCGGTTACCACGGCAGTTACGGGTACTACGTGCTCATCGATCACGGTAACGGATTGATGACCCGTTACGCACATTGCAGTAAACTGGAAGTCAAAGAAGGGGATAAGGTCGCGCAAGGTCAGTATATTGCCAAGGTGGGCAATACCGGCTATTCATTCGGCGCACACCTGCATTTTGAGGTGATCAAGGTCACCACCGACAAAGACGGCAACACCCAGTTCGTCCTCGTTGACCCCCTCGACTACGTTGAACGATAACTACACAAGGCCGCCACCGTTTTTACGGTGGCGGTCTTTGCACTGTTATTCACGCATTTTTCAGCAGTGCGGCGGTCATCTGCCGCGCTGCGTGTTTGCAACACCGCAACCATTCGCCGATGACGGCGTACTCGTCCGCGCTCGCATATCGTTCCGCTTCCGCGACGCGACTGTGCACCTGCGCCGCCGCGCGCAACAAAAGCGGCATTTTCCCTTCGACAAACGTTTCCGCCGCTTTATATAACGCGTCGGCGACGGAGCACATCGTACTCCATACCGCCGCCGAACAATTGCCGCCGCGTACTGCGATCCCTTGCAACGTATACAGCGTGTCCGCCAACCCCTCACACACCGCAAACAGATCTTCGCGGTCGATCGGTGTGATAAACAATTCGTATAATTCTTCGGTCAATGCCCGCCGTACGGCGATCTCCTGTAAACGGTCGCGCCGCACCGTGTCCTTGTTCGGCGCACGTTTGTTTTGCAGATCCCGACACAATGCCGCCGTCTGTGCCGCCATCTTTAACACGTAGCGGTACTGCGCCTCACAATTTCCCATACACCTACCTCCTTTCACGCTCATACATTGATAATACGACGGACAAGCCGATGATTATTCACGCTTGAACGTGGGCAGAATGAGAGTGAAAGGGGAGAACATTATGAACATTCGCAGAGGCGATATCTACTACGCCGATCTCAGTCCGGTCATCGGTTCGGAGCAAGGCGGTATGCGTCCCGTACTTATCGTACAAAACGACGTGGGCAACCGTTTCAGTCCCACCGTGATCGCCGCCGCCATCACCAGTCAAAAGGACAAAGCGCGTCTGCCCACCCATATTCAGGTCGATTCGGCGGAAAGCGGTCTTGCCAAAGACTCGGTCGTACTGCTCGAACAGATCCGCACCCTCGACAAACGTCGCTTAAAAGAATTGATGGGTCGTTTGGACGATGGTTTTATGTCCAAAGTGGACCGCGCACTGTCGGTCAGTTTCGGTCTGGACGTGACCGACCCCACCGATCTGTTACATCGCTCGTGATCCATTTGTGCAAAATTGATCTCCAAAATTAGTCAAAACTACCAAAAGCAGCAACACGCTATTGGATGTTTTTTAAGAAATTCGACAAAAACCTCTTGCATTTTATTGTAAGAGTGGTAAAATATACCTGTAATAGTGTCTTTTGGTAAAGTAGGTGAAACACCATGAAAACACAGACAAGCCGTACCGCGCTCGGTACCCTGTTCCAAGGCGAGGCATTTGACCTGTACCGCGAACTCGGTTGCCACCGCGACGGGAACGGTTATGTTTTTCGCGTATGGGCGCCCCGCGCACAGTCGGTCGCGTTGGTCGGTGACTTTAACGGTTGGAACACCGCCGCGTTACCGCTTTCCCGCGTCGGCAGTGAAGGTGTGTGGGAAGTGATCACCGACGCGGTACAGGAATACGACGCGTACAAATATTACGTGGTCGGTGTCGACGGAAACGGGGTTATGAAATCCGATCCGTACGCATATCATTATGAAACACGCCCGTCCACCGCGTCGCGGGTATACTCGCTTGACGGGTACGGGTGGCAGGACGAACGGTGGCAGAAGAAAAAAGCCGCCGAGTCGGTCTACAACGTCCCCGTCAACATTTACGAAGTACATCTCGGCTCGTGGCGGCAGTATGCGGACGGCAACCCGTTCTCGTACGAAAAATTGGCGGACGAGCTGATCCCGTACGTCACCGAAATGGGGTATACCCACATCGAACTGATGCCGGTATCCGAATACCCGTTCGACGGGTCGTGGGGATATCAGGTTACGGGTTACTACGCGCCCACCTCCCGTTACGGCACCCCAAAAGGGTTTATGAATTTCGTCGACCGTTGCCATCAGGCGAACATCGGTGTCATCGTCGACTGGGTGCCCGGTCATTTCCCGAAAGACGAGTACGGTCTGTATCGGTTTGACGGTTCGCCCTGCTACGAATATGCCGATCCCCGCAAAGGCGAACATAAAGAATGGGGAACCTGCGTGTTCGACTACGGACGGGAAGAGGTGCGCCGTTTCCTCATCTCAAACGTCCTGTTCTGGCTGGAATACTACCACATCGACGGGATCCGCGTAGATGCGGTCGCCTCGATGCTGTATCTCGACTACAACCGCCGCGACGGGGAATGGTGTCCCAACATTCACGGCGGTCACGAGAATTTAGAAGCGGTATCCTTTTTGCAGCAACTCAACGAAGCGGTGTTTGCCGCCTACCCCCATACCATGATGATCGCGGAAGAGTCCACCGCGTGGCCGATGGTATCCCATCCCACCGACGTGGGGGGACTCGGCTTCAACTTCAAATGGAATATGGGTTGGATGAACGATATGCTGCGGTACATCTCGCTTGACCCGTTGTTCCGCAAAGGCAACCACAACTCGCTGACCTTCTCGTTCTTCTACGCGTTTTCGGAAAACTTCGTGTTACCCATCTCGCACGATGAGGTGGTGCACGGCAAATGTTCGCTCATCAATAAAATGCCCGGCACGTACGAAGAAAAGTTTGCGGGTGTCCGCCTGTTCCTCGCGTATATGATGGCGCATCCCGGCAAGAAACTCACCTTTATGGGAACCGAATTCGGTCAGTTCATCGAATGGGACTACCACAAAGGGCTTGACTGGCAGTTGCTCGACTATCCCGCTCACGCGACGCTGCAGCGGTATACCCGTGCGCTCAACGCGTTCTACCGTGACCGCGCGCCGCTCTGGGACGTGGACTTTTCGTGGGAAGGCTTTTCGTGGATCGCGCACGACGATGCCGCGCAAAGCGTCATCGCGTTCCGCCGCATCGCGCAGAACGGGGAAGAACTCATCGCGGTCTGCAATTTCACCCCCGTACAGCGTGACGGCTACCGTATCGGCGTTCCCGTCTACGGCAACTACGAAGAGGTGTTCACCACCGATGCCGAAGACTTCGGCGGCGGCGGTGTCCAAAACGGCATCGTCAAAGCCGACCCGATCCCGATGCACGGGTTCGAACAATCGGTATCCCTCTCGTTGCCCCCGTTATCCGTGTTATTCTTACGGCTGAAGCGCCGTTTAAAAAGTAAAAAGAAACCTACTGAGGAGGTCTTGTAAGTGTTTCGTAAACAGGAATGTGTCGCGATGTTGCTCGCAGGCGGACAGGGAAGCCGCCTGTACGCGCTCACCAAAAACGTCGCGAAACCTGCCGTCCCGTACGGCGGAAAGTACCGCATTATCGATTTCCCGTTATCCAACTGCGTCAATTCGGGAATCGAAACGGTCGGTGTTCTCACCCAATATCAACCTCTCGAACTCAACGACTACATCGGTTCGGGACAACCGTGGAACTTGGACCGCGCCAATGCGGGTGTCCACGTGTTACCGCCGTACCAGCGCAATAAGGGGGCGGACTGGTATAAAGGCACCGCCAACGCCATCTATCAGAACATCCCGTTCATCGAGCGGTACGATCCCGAATACGTGCTGGTGTTGTCGGGTGACCACATCTATAAGATGGATTATTCCAAGATGATCGAAGAACATAAGGCGAAGGGATCGGACTGCACCATCGCGGTCATCGAGGTGGAGATGGAGGAGGCGAGCCGTTTTGGTATCCTCAACACCAACCCCGACGGTTCCATCTACGAGTTTGACGAGAAACCCGCCGTGCCGAAAAGCAATTTAGCGTCGATGGGTATCTACGTGTTCAACTGGCAGAAACTCCGCCGCTACCTGGAAGCGGACGAGCAGGATCCCGCATCGCAGAACGATTTCGGTAAAAACGTGTTACCCGCGATGCTCGAAGGCGGCGAGCGGATGTTTGCCTACCGTTTCGAGGGGTACTGGAAAGACGTCGGTACCATCGACAGTTTGTGGGAAGCCAATATGGACCTGCTCAACCCGAAAGTGCCGCTTGACCTGTCGGACGATTCCTGGAAGATCTATTCCCGTACGTCGGGGTTGCCGCCGCATTACATCAGCAGCACCGCTCACGTACAGAACAGTATGATCTCGGAAGGCGGCACCATCGAAGGTAAGGTGGATTTCGCCGTCCTGTTTGCGGGTGTTACGGTGGAAGAAGGCGCACAGGTACGCGACTCCATCGTGATGCCGGGCGCAACCATCAAGAAAGGTGCGGTCGTCCAATATGCCATCGTGGCGGAAAACGCGGTGATCGAGGAAAACGCGGTGGTCGGCGCCCGTCCCGAAGAAATGGAAAACTTAGACGAATGGGGTGTCGCGGTGGTTGCCGCCGACGTGACGATCGGTGCCGAATGCCGTATCCCCGCCAAAGCGATGATCGATACCGACGTACGAAAGGAGGAGGCGTAAGATGGCATACCATTCCGCAATGGGGCTTTTGTTCTCCAATATGCACGATGAAGTGTTACCCGAATTTACGGGTATCCGCGCGATCGGGTCGGTCCCGTTCGGCGGCCGTTACCGCCTTATCGACTTCCCGCTTTCCAATATGGTCAACGCGGGTGTTTCCAAGGTCGGTGTCATCACCAAAAGTAACTATCAATCGTTGATGGACCATTTGGGATCGGGCAAAGCGTGGGATCTTTCCCGTAAAAACGAGGGTCTGTATTTCCTGCCTCCGTTCGGTACCAGCGACGAGCAGTATGAAGGCCGTGTCGCATCACTTGCGGGTATCTTGCCGTTCTTGCTCAACTCCAAAGAAGATTACGTGATCCTGTCCGACTGTCACGTGGTCGGCAACATCAACTACCGTAAACTGGTCGAAGCGCACGTGGAGAGCGGTGCCGACATCACCGTCGCGTGTGTGGACGGCAGTGTACCGAAAAACATACTGTCGCCCGTCGTCAAGACCGACGACAGCGGTCGTATCACCGAACTGTTGCTCACCGACCACGCGGACGGTGAAGCCACCTTCGGTATCGGTCTGTACGTGATGTCCCGCAATCGGTTACTGCGCTTTTTGGACGAAGCGACCAGCCGTAACCAGATGCATTTCGAACGGGATATCCTGCAACGGCACGTGGAAGACCGCCGCCTGTTCGTATATAAGATCCCCGAATACCTGCGGGTGATCTCGTCGCTGAACAGTTACGTGGATGCCAACCGCGACCTGTTAGACGCGACGGTACGCAAACAACTGTTCTTGAACAAACGTCCCATCTACACGAAAGTACGCGACACCGAACCCGCGTTGTACGGGTTACACGCGAAGGTGTCCGGTTCGCTGATCGCGGACGGTTGTAAGATCGAGGGTACGGTCGAAAACTCCATTCTGTTCCGTAACGTGCAGGTGGAACGTCATGCCACCGTGCGCAACTGCATCATTATGCAGGGCAGTTTGATCGGCGGACAGACCGACCTCGAATACATCATCACCGACAAGAACGTACGGATCCGCAACGGGAAAAGGCTCAAAGGATGCGAAGATTATCCCATCGCGGTACGGAAAGATACCACCATTTAAAGGAGAAAGACTATGAAAGTATTATACGCGTCCAGCGAAGCGCGTCCGTTTGCCGCCTCGGGCGGTCTGGCGGACGTTGCGGGATCACTGCCCCGCGCATTGCGTACCCGTTTGGTCGGGTGCCGTGTGGTCATGCCGCTTTACGAAGCGGTCTCCGCCGAACTGCGTGAAAAGATGACCTTCCTGACCAGTTTCTCGGTTCCCGTCGCGTGGCGCCGCCAATATTGCGGTGTGTTCGAAGCGAAAGTCAACGGGGTCATCTACTATCTGCTCGACAACCAGTACTACTTCAAACGCGAAGGATTGTACGGGCACTACGACGATGCCGAGCGGTTTGCTTTCTTCTCCCGCGCGGTGCTTGAAATGCTCAAATACATCGACTTTAAACCCGATATCATTCATGCCAACGACTGGCAATGCGGGCTTATTCCCGTGTACCACACGTTGTTCTACGCGCCGCAACCCGAATACAGCGGTATCCGCACCGTGTTTACCATTCACAATATCCAGTATCAGGGCAAGTACGGAATGGAGATTTTAGAAGACGTGTTCGGAATCCCGACCTCGTCTGCGGATATCGTGGAACACGACGGTTGCGTCAACATTATGAAAGGCGCGGTGGAGACCGCCGACCGCGTCACCACCGTCAGCCCCACCTATGCCGAAGAGATTTTAGACCCGTGGTTTTCCCACGAACTGGATCCCATCCTGCGGATGCGGCAATGGAAATTGTCGGGCATCTTAAACGGCATCGATACCGACGGATACGATCCCGAAACCGACCCGTCGCTGTACGAGAATTACACCACCGAAACCGCACAGAAAGGCAAAGCCGCCAACAAACGCGCGCTACAGGAACGGTTGAATCTACCGCTCAGAGCGGACGTACCGCTCATCGGTGTGGTCAGCCGGCTGGTATCGCACAAGGGATTTGACCTGGTGCAGTATATCTTAGATACCTTACTGCAGGAAGATATCCAGATGGTGGTACTCGGTTCGGGCGAATGGGTGTACGAATCCTGTTTCCGCGAGATGCAGGAGCGGTACCCCGATAAATTCTGCTACTGTTCGGGTTTCGTTCCGGAACTGGCGCAGAAGATCTATGCCGCCGCCGACCTGTTCTTAATGCCGTCCAAGAGCGAACCGTGCGGCTTGTCGCAGATGGTCGCGTGTCGGTATGGCGCGGTACCCATCGTACGTGAAACGGGCGGCTTAAAAGACTCCATTCACGATTGTGGTGACGGCAAAGGCAACGGGTTTACGTTCAAGACGTACAACGCGGACGATATGCTCGCCGCCATTCGTCGGGGACTCGGCGCGTACCACGGGGAACACTGGCAGATACTGGTGTCCCGCGCGATGGAAAGCGATTTCAGTTGGGGTCGCTCCGCCAACGAATACATCCGCTTGTATAAATCGATCTTATAAGCAAAAACGCACTCGACCACGTCGAGTGCGTTTTTATGTAAAAAAGGTTGAAATGTGATGAAAAATCTATTATAATGAGAAAAGTTAGGAGGTGCCGCTATGGGTATCGAACAACAAGTCAGCATCATCATTCCCTCGCTCAGTCCCGACGATAAACTGTTATCGTTGCTCGGAGACCTGCGCGAAGCGGGATTTTCGCATATCGTGGTGGTCAACGACGGCAGCAGTGCCGACTATAACCGCTACTTTGTTGCCGCGCGTGAAGAGTATGGGTGTACCGTGCTCACCCACGCGGTCAATCAGGGAAAAGGACGTGCGCTCAAGACTGCGTTCAACTACCTGCTTTCGGAATGTCCCGACTGTCAGGCGGCGGTCACGGTAGACTCCGACGGGCAACACCGCATTCACGATATCCGTCGTGTCGCACAGGAAACGCTGGATCATCCCGATGCGCTGGTGATGGGTTGCCGCGATTTTTCCGACAATAACCCCGATATCCCGCCCCGCAGTCGGTTCGGTAACCGCACCACCAGCCGCGTGTTGCGGCTGTTGTGCGGCATCACCCTTTCGGATACGCAAACGGGTCTGCGCGGTGTGTCCGCTGGGGCGATGCGGCGGTTTATGACCACCAAAGGCGAGCGGTTCGAATACGAAATGAATATGATCCTCGACGCGCACGAACATAAAATGCCGCTTATCGAAGTGCCGATCGACACGGTGTACATCGAGGAAAACCGCACCTCCCACTTCAACCCGCTCAAAGATTCCCTGCGCATCTACGCAGTGTTTTCCAAGTTCATTTTAGCGTCGGCATCCTCGTTCGTGGTGGACATCGTGTTGTATACCCTGTTTTTGGCACTGGTCGGCAAGACGACCATCATTCCCACCCAAGCGATCGTCATTTCTTCGGTGTTGGCGCGTATCCTGTCGGCACTGTTTAATTTCGCCGTGAATAAAAAATCGGTGTTCAAAAGTCAAGGCAACACCACCCGTCATCTGTGGCGGTATGCGTTGTTGTGCGTGTGCCAGATGGCACTCTCCGCGTGGGGAACCGCGCAGTTGTACGCGATGCTCAAGATCCATTCCACCTTGCTCAAATTGGTGGTGGATACCGTCTTGTTCCTGCTCAGTTTCCGCATCCAACGCGGTTGGGTCTTTAAATGAATAAAAAAAGAAACACGGTTACGATAACCGTGTTTCGGCATTTTTGACGAGATTTAAGAGGGACGACGCGAACAACGGGTACGCGCGGGTCAGTTTTTCGGGTAACAGCGACGGAACGGTACTGCAATCTTTTGAAAATTTTGCCAGCCGCGCGCCGCTCACCGCCATCGCCGCCGTCGTCGCGGCGGGGAACAGGTGCGGCGGTACGGCGAACATCGACGACGCGTTGCGGTGGTTGCCGTCGTATAGGTGACGGAACAGGGTGTAGATGGCTAAATTGAGATAGGCGGATGCCTCAGCGGTCAGTTCCTTGTCGGCACACTGTTCCAGAATACCAAACAATACGTTGACCGAGTTCGTGATGAGTTTGCGGTTCAGTACGGGGAGATAATCGCCTTTCCCCGTTTGTCCGCCGTCGCTTTCGGGAAGTTCGTCCACCGTGATCATCATACCCGTCTTATCGGCGGTCCGCCCCAGCAGATAGTCGCAGGACACGTCGTAATAGTCGGCGGCGCGCACCACGAAATCCAGTCCGCATTCGCGGATCCCTTTTTCGTAATGGGACAACAACGCCTGCGACACACCCAGTGCCGCGGCGGCTTCTTTCTGGCTGATGCCTTGTTCTTTTCTGAGCAACGTCAGGATACGCGAAAAGGTCGGATGCATACAATCTTCTCCTAAATTATACAGTGGGTTTTTAATTATAAGTCAAATGATACAATTTGTAAAGTGTAAGTTTTTCACATTTGGAGGTTTGGGATATGAGAAGTTATCGCATACATTTGATCCGTCACGGGATGACCGAGGCGAACGAGAAGGGGTTATACATCGGTCGTACCGACCTGCCGCTTTCGGCATACGGTCTTGCCGATCTGCTGGATAAAAAGGAAAAGGCGACCTACCCGTATGCCGAACGGCTTTATACCAGCCCGCTGATGCGGTGCCGCCAGACACTGAACGTGTTGTATCCCGACCGCGAACTGATCGTCAAAGACGATCTGCGCGAATGCGATTTCGGTGATTGGGAAAGCCGTACCGCCGCCGAGTTGCAGTACGATGAAACGTTTACGCGATGGATATCGGGCGAAAATGTCGAGATCCCGAACGGGGAGAATGCCGAACAGTTTCAATGCCGTGTGATGAACGCGTTTACCGAGATCGTGATGGACGTGATGAAAAATAAAGTAAACGATACGGTGGTCTGCGCGCACGGCGGTGTGATTATGTGTATTATGGCGGCATTTGCTCTGCCGCGCGCGGATATGTCGGCGTGGAAGACCGACAGCGGATGCGGATTTACCTTGCGCGTCACCCCCTCTATCTGGATGCGCGATCCCGTCGCCGAAGCGATCGGCTACGTCCCTAATATAGTTGAATACAACGGCTCCCTTGTGTAAAGGGAGCTGTCGAGCGGAGCGAGACTGAGGGATTGATCACTCAAATTATATCGGATAAAACGGTTCTTATTTCGAAAACCAAGAACATCGAAAAACGGGAAGCAACACATGATGCGTTGCTTCCCGTTCTTTCTTATAAAATCGTTCACTTCGCCGTAGGCGAAACTTCACTGTCCGAAGGACAACTTCACGATCGAAGATCGCTTCACTTGCCCGCACGGGCAAACTTCATTGCGACACCGGAGGTGTCGCGTGATCCCCGCTCTGCCGTAATGCCTTTGTATAACCTGCTACTAAAATCAGCAGGTGGGTGTCCGCCCAACGGGTTCACGCTCCCTTCGTCCCGCCTAGGGTAGTGCGACATATCCGAACCCGCCTTAAAGCGAGATATTTCGGGTATTTGCGCCCAATTTGTTCTCGCAAGGCGGAAGCCTTGCTTCGCCCAACTTGAACACAAATCCCTCAAAATCTCCTCGCTTTCAGGTCGAAGATTTTTGAGTGTGCGGATTTTTGTTCGAGCAAGGCACAAAACACAGCCAATACACCCGTATTGGCGAGTATTTTAACGAAGTGTCGAGCGAAAATCCACCACTCAAAAACGGAGTTTGGATATGTCGCGCTACCCTAAACGGGGAGGTCTGCAATCCGCCGTCGGAGTCAAACTCCCGATCACAAAATGTAGTAGGGTTAAAAAAGGTGAGTCCGCGTACAGAGCAGGGGAAAGGACTTATTCCGCGGGAGATTCCACTTCTTCGATCTCGTACAGTTCCGCGAGCCGTTCCTCAAAGATTTCGGCGATCTCGTTCCACTCGTCGTCATCGTCGATGGTGACCAGCAGATCTTCGCCGTTTTCTTCCACCACCGCCAAGATGACCAGTTCGCCGTCGTCATTTACCGCGTCTGACGGGTTTTCATATACCGGTACTAACGCAACGTAACGACCGTCGTCGGTCTCGATCGCGTCTAAGATCTCAAATTGATGCTGATTGCCCTCGTCGTCGATGACGCTGACCAGATCGTTTCCGTATTCTTGTGCCATAGTTCATTCTCCGTTCGTTTTCATAATACGCTATACACCTTTATCATACCCTTTTTTTGCCTGACCGTCAAGAAAAATTTTTGCCAACCGCTTCCGTGCAATTTGAATAAAAAAGTTAAACTTTTTTTCAAAAAACTATTGACAAGTGATAAAACGTGTGGTATTGTATAAGTGACAAAAGGAAACACTAACGAAAGGATGTGACTCCGGTGTACTGAGAAATGCGGCAACAAACCCCTTGTCTTTTAAAGGAGGATGCCAAATGATCTGTAAGAGAGTTGTGTTAACGATTTCCAATTGTCTGAAATTTATATAGAAAAAGGTGACTCCAATGGGCCGTTAAATTTGACCCGTAAAGGTAAATAAAAAACCAAACGAAAGGAATTGAATCCGATGCACTGAGAAAGGCAGTGTCGGTTCTGCAACACGATGTTGCAAAGGGAAGTTTGGGACCGCAGGGATGCGGCGAGTATAAATTACCACATTGTTTTTACAAGTTCATAATGAAAATATAAAACGGGGAGGACATTTGTGAAAGGAATGTCCTCCCTTGCGTATTTTCATATCCCCGCCGCAAACACTAATGCCGAATACCGATTTTAAAAAAGGCGGCGGAACGGATGTTACGACAGAATACCATACGATACGCGATCATCGGCGCACTTGCGGGGGTGGTCAACGGATTGTTCGGTGCAGGCGGCGGACTGGTGGTCGTCCCTTTACTCATCGCGTGGACGGGACTGGATCAGAAACGCAGTTTCGCCACCTCGGTTGCGATCATCGCGCCACTCTCGGCGATCTCGTTTTGCCTGTTGCAGCAACGCGAAGCAGTTGACCTGTCCAACGTGTGGGGTTACCTGCTCGGCGGGGTGATCGGCGGTGTGTTGTCGGGCATCTTCTTCAAAAAAGCATCCCCCGTACTGTTGCACCGCCTGTTCGGCGCACTCTTGTTATACGGCGGAATACGGGCGGTGTTGCGATGATCTGGATATCGATTCTGGTCGGCGCCGCGACCGGTATCCTCAGCGGTATGGGCATCGGCGGCGGTTCGTTGCTCATTTTGTACCTGACCGCCGTGGTCGGTACCGATCCCGCCGCCGCGGCGCGGATCAACCTGTTATATTTTCTGTGTTGCGCCCCGTCGGCTCTGTATATGCACATTCGCCGTAAAGCGGTCGCGTGGGAGGCGGTACGGTATGCCGTCCCCGTCGGCTTGCTCACCTCCATCGCCGCGTCGGTGGCGGCAGGCGCCTTGCCGACCGACTGGTTACACCGCCTGTTCGGTGGATTGATGATCTACGTCGGTGTGCGGGAACTCCGTTACCGCAAAAAAGTTTAAAAAATTTGGAAATATTTACACGGTTTCGGTTGCAATCCCGTGCGATCTATTGTAAAATGTAGATAATAAATCAAACAACGGAGGCACCAAACGATGGCAATTACCTTAGATGCACAATATCTGAACGGCTTTGTCCGCGATCACGAACTTGCGGCAATGCAAACGCAGGTGAACGCGGCGCACGAAACGTTGCACAGCGGCAACGGCCTCGGCAACGACTTTTTGGGTTGGCTCACCCTGCCGACCGACTACGATAAAGAAGAATTTGCCCGCATCAAAGCGGCGGCGAAACGTATTCAGGAAGATACCGACGTGTTCGTCGTTATCGGTATCGGCGGTTCTTATCTCGGCGCACGTGCGGCGATCGAGTTTTTGAAATCCCCGCTCTACAACAATAAAAAGAAGAATACCCCCGACATCTACTTTGCCGGTAACAGCATCAGTTCCACCGCGCTCACCGAACTGCTCGAACTGTGCGAAGGCCGTCGGGTGTCCATAAACGTCATCTCCAAATCGGGTACCACCACCGAACCCGCGATCGCGTTCCGCGTATTCCGCGAGTATCTGGAAAACACCGTCGGTGCCGAAGAAGCGAAAAAACGCATCTACGTCACCACCGACAAAGCCAAAGGTACCTTGAAAGGTCTGTCCGACCGTGAAGGTTACGAAACCTTCGTCGTGCCGGACGACGTGGGCGGTCGTTTCTCGGTTCTCACCGCGGTGGGTCTGCTTCCCATTGCCGTCGCCGGCTGCGACATTGACGCTCTGATGGCGGGTGCCGCCGAAGCGCAAGCCGCGCTTTGCGACACCGACCTTGAAAAGAACGATTGCTACCGTTACGCAGCCCTTCGCAACATCTTGTTGCGCAAAGGTCGCGCGGTCGAATTGATGGTCAGTTACGAACCCTGCTACGCGATGATGTCCGAATGGTGGAAACAACTGTACGGCGAAAGCGAAGGCAAGGACGGCAAAGGTCTGTTCCCCGCATCGGTCATCTTCTCCACCGACCTGCACTCGCTCGGTCAGTTCGTGCAGGACGGCGCGAACATCCTGATGGAAACCGTCGTGGTGATCGACAAAGCGCAACGCGAACTTACCATCAAAGAAGATCCCGAAAACGTGGACGGTTTAAACTTCCTGACCGGCAAAACGATGGCACAGATCAACAACAGCGCATTCGAAGGTACCGTACTCGCGCACTCGGACGGTGACACCCCCAATATGGTGTTACACGTCCCGTCGGTATGCGAACACGAACTCGGCTACCTCATCTACTTCTTCGAAAAAGCCTGTGCGATCTCGGGTTATATGCTGGGTGTCAACCCGTTCAACCAACCCGGTGTGGAAGCGTACAAGAAGAATATGTTTGCCCTGCTCGGCAAACCCGGCTACGAAGAAGAAAAAGCCATTCTCGAAAAGAGATTGGGCAGATAATCACGGCAAAGACCGTTGATAAACGGCTATTATATATAGGGAGGAATACCAAATGATCACTTTGATTCTCGGCAAAAAAGGCTCCGGCAAAACCAAACGACTGATGGATATGTGTAACGCGGCTATGGCAACCAGCAACGGCAGCGTCGTGTTCATCGAAAAAGACAACACGATGACCTACAACATCAGCCATAAAGTGCGATTGGCGTCGGCGGAAGAATATGCCGTTTGCGGCTTTGACAGCCTGTATGGTTTTGTTGCGGGTATGTGCGCCGGCAACTATGACATCACCGACATCTTCATCGACTCCACCTTGAAGATCGGCGGCGACATCGCGAACCTGTACGCGTTTGTCGAAAAACTGAAAGTTCTCAGCGAAAAAGCCAACACCAACATCGTGATGTCGGTATCGGCAGATAAAGACGAAGTGGATGCGCGTATTGCTTCCTTAGCGACGGAGATCTGATTGTAAGACGAAAAGGCGGAAACGTTCGTCGTTTCCGCTTTTTTATTGAATGTCGGAAAAATCCGCAAAAAAATGTTGACAAACGGCGGCAAGACCGCTATAATATTCTGCGTGAATGGAGAGAATTCTCTCTTTGAGGTGAAATATGCTTCTTCAATTACAGTCCCTGTTTATGGGGGAAACGGGTCGGTTGCCCATTGACCACGAGTTTGATTTTTCAAACCTCGAATGGGGCGGCACCCATCCCTTTCAACAACCGGTTCGTGTGATCGGTGCGGTGGAACAATCCGCCGGCGTGGTCACGCTCAAAGCACAGGTTCGGTACCGTTACGACGGCAACTGCGACCGTTGCACCGGTGAGATCCACCGTGACGAGGTACTGGAGATCGAGCATATTCTTGTAGTTTCCCTCAATCACGAGGACAACGACAGTTTCGTACTGATCGATAACTATCAACTGCCTTTGGACGAGTTGGTGGAAGAAGATCTGCTTCTCTCACAACCGTTAAAGGTTCTCTGCAAAGAGGATTGTCGGGGATTGTGTCCGCAATGCGGCACCGATCTCAACCAAGGGACGTGCGGTTGTCAGCAAGATACCGTCGATCCGCGGCTTCAGATCCTCAAACAATTATTAGACTGATCATATGATTACTTTAAGGAGGTGCTGACATGGCGGTACCGAAGAGAAAAACATCCAAGGCGCGTCGCGATAAACGCCGTAACAATCTCTGGAAGACGACGGCTCCCGAATTGGTAAAATGTCCGCAATGCGGCGAGTACAAACGTCCACATCGCTTGTGCGGTAGTTGCGGCTATTACAATGGCAGACAAATCGTCAAGGTCGCCGACTGATCCCGACCATCGGTTGTATGCCCGAAAGAGCAAGGATAGAGGGTGTGACCCGATGGGGTTACGCCTTTTATTTTTGTATCCGTCCACATAACGGCAAAAGGAGGTGACTGCCGTGGCAGTAACAATCGTAAACGTTGATGAGCACAGTATTGCCGCCCGTAAAGGGATTCGCGGCGGTGACCGCCTGCTCACCGTCAACAGTCACGAGATTGCCGACGTTCTCGACTACCGTTTTTATTTAAACGACCGCAAACTCACCCTCGTACTGGACACCGAAAACGGCAAACGCGTGGTTACCGTCCGTAAAGAGGAAGAGGACGACATCGGTCTGCAATTCGAAACCTACCTGATGGATAAGCAACACGCGTGCCGTAACAACTGCATCTTCTGTTTCGTGGACCAGATGCCGAGCGGTATGCGCGAAAGTTTGTATTTTAAAGACGACGACAGCCGCCTGTCTTTCCTGTTCGGCAACTACATCACACTTACCAACCTGTCCGAACACGAAATTGAGCGGATCATCGATATGCATATCAGCCCCATCAACATCTCGGTACACACCACCAACCCCGACCTGCGCGCCAAAATGATGAATAACCGCTTTGCGGGTAAGGTGCTCTCGGTTATGCAACGTTTCGCCGATGCGGGTATTCGTATGAAATGCCAACTGGTCCTGTGTCCCGACTGGAACGATAAAGCGGAACTCGAACGCTCGATACACGACCTCGCGGCACTCGGTCCCGCGGTCGAGAGCATTGCGGTGGTTCCCGTAGGACTTACCAAACACCGTGAAGGACTGACCCCGTTGCGCCTTTTTGAAAAGGACGAAGCCGCCGCCGTGATCGATACGGTGGAACATTTCGGCAACCTGATGTTGTCGGCGGTCGGCAGCCGCGTGGTATATCCCGCCGACGAATGGTACATTTTAGCCGACCGTCCCATCCCGTCCGACGACTTTTACGAAGAGATGTCCCAACTGGAAAACGGAGTGGGACTGATCGCCATGTTGCGCCGCGAATTTGCGGACGCGCTCGACGATTGCACCGCCGCCGATGCCACCCCGACCGATACGGTACTGGTGACAGGCGAAGCCGCCGCACCCGTTCTGCGTGAACTGGTACAGATCGCCAAGACCCGTTTCCCGTCACTGAACGCGCGTGTTTTAGCGATCCGCAACGACTTTTTCGGCGATACCATCACCGTTGCGGGCTTGTTGACGGGTTGCGACATTCTTCGCCAAATGCAAGGTGTACACTGTGAACGGATCGTGTTACCCGATATCCTGCTTCGGCGGGAGGGCGACCGTTTACTCGACGATATTACCCCCGAACAGATCGAACAACAACTCGGCATTCCCGTACAGGTCATTCCGACCGACGGTGCCTCGTTGTTACATACACTATTAGAAAAGAGGTGACCGCTATGGCAAAACCCATCGTCGCCGTGGTGGGACGTCCCAACGTGGGAAAATCCACCCTGTTTAACAAATTGATCGGACAACGTCTGTCCATCGTCAAAGACACCCCCGGTGTCACCCGCGACCGCATATTCGCATCCTGCGAATGGCGCGGACGTACCTTTATGCTCGCGGATACGGGCGGTATCGAACCGTATTCCGACGACATTATCCTGTCGCAGATGCGCCGTCAGGCGCAACTTGCCATCGAACAAGCCGACGTCATCGTACTGGTCACCGACATTCAAGCGGGTGTCACCGCCAACGACGCCGACGTCGCGGTTATGTTACAAAAAAGCGGTAAACCGGTCGTGCTGTGCGTTAACAAATGCGACCGTATCGGCACACCGCCGCCCGAATTCTACGAGTTTTACAATTTAGGACTCGGTGACCCCATCGCGGTCTCCTCCGTTCACGGAACGGGTACGGGCGACCTGCTGGATGCCGTGTTCGAATACCTTCCCGACGAGACCGAACCCGACGAAGACGACGACTGCATCAAGGTCGCGATCATCGGCAAACCCAACGCGGGAAAATCGTCGTTGGTCAACAAGTTGGCGGGAGAAGAGCGGAGTATCGTGTCGGACATCGCGGGAACCACTCGCGACGCGATCGACACCGAAGTCCGCAACCAACACGGTCATTTTCTGTTCATCGATACGGCAGGTTTGCGCCGCCGCAGTAAGGTGGACGACGCGATCGAAAAATACAGCGTTCTGCGCGCCGAAATGGCGGTGGAACGCGCGGACGTGTGCGTCATTATGATCGATGCCACCGAAGGCTTTACCGAACAGGACAGTAAAGTGGCGGGTATCGCGCACGAAAAAGGCAAAGCGTGTATCATCGCGGTCAATAAATGGGACGCGGTGGAGAAGGACGATAAAACGATGG
>CAYSPZ010000032.1:0-18835 GCA_964433065.1 uncultured Eubacteriales bacterium
TGGGCGCGCATCTGTGAACACATCGTCCGCCACTACAACGAAGGCTGGGCAAACGGCTACGAACTGGGGATCGAGTATTGGGAGATCTGGAACGAACCCGATATCTGTCCGCCCAGCCCCGACAACGCTTGCTGGCAGGGGGACGAAGATCAATTCGTCGACTTGTATTGCACCGCCGCCAAACACTTAAAAGATTGCTTCCCCCACCTGAAGATCGGCGGTCCCGCGTTTGCGAATCCCTTTGAAGACGAGTTCCAACGCAAACTGTTTGCGGGTATCAAAAAGACGGGCGCTCCGCTCGACTTCTACTCCTACCACTGCTATGCCCGTGACGTTAACTGGTTCGGTCAGATCATGACCGACGTCCGCGCGTTTGTGGACAAAAACGGCTTCACCGAAACCGAAACCATTTTGGACGAGTGGAACTACATCGACGGTTGGGTGGACGAAAAATGGGAATACTCCATTTTGGCGGAACAACACTTGAAAGGCGCGTCCTTCCTCGCGGGTGCGATGGCGGTCGGTCAGGCATCTCCGCTGGATATGCTGATGTACTACGATGCCCGTCCCTGCGCGATGAACGGCATCTTTGCCGATAACCACAAACCCCGCAAGGGTTACTACTGCTATACCATGTTCAAACGTCTGAGAGATCTCGGCACCTACGTTCCGCACGAGCGCGAAGGGGAAGACGTGTTTGCCTGTACCGCCACCGACGGGAACAAACACGCGATCATGCTCACCTATTTCAACAACGATAAAAAAGGTCTGTTTGATGTCGCCTACAAAGCCTACCGTGATGCCGAAGATACTCCCGACGAGATCCCGTTTGTCGTCGCGTATCACGATACCCTCCGCCTTGCGAAACAAGGCAAGGTGGAAGGGGTCGACCATACGGAGGTCACCCTCGATCTGAAACACATCGGCGGTCCCGCCAAGGTCGCGTACTACTGCCTTGACGACCTGCACAACGACCAACTCGTCCGTGAAGAAACGATCGACGGCGACACCACCCTCACACTGGATATGGAACTGTTCTCCACCTACCTCATCGAAATCACTCCGCAATAGCCGAAGAGAACCGAACCCTCATCGGTCAAAACAACAATTTTGTCCTGTAACTGCGTTATACTTCGCTTAAAATACACATAGTATTTTGTCGCTCGTATGCCTTGTTACAACCCAAAATTGTTTGTTTTGACTTGTACACAACCCATAGGCGCGACTTTTTGTGCAAAAACGAAGTTGAGTCGCGCCGACATACGCGCGTATTTCAAGCGATGAAACAAGATTTTTGCCGAAAAGTCGCCCTATGGGCGGTAAGGTGTTCGACCCTCTTCGGCTATAAAAAGAGGAAGCAAAGCCGTTGGCTCTGCTTCCTCTTTTGGTACATTACGGAACCAGTCCTTGCCTCCCCTTGTCAGGGGAGGTGGATTTTGCCGCAGGCAAAAGACGGAGGGGTAGTTGCCGTTGCCTCTCTTTGGGGTCATGCAAACCACCGGTTTATTGGTGGTTATGATTTAAATTACGCAATCGGTTTGAGGGTGTATGCCGACGTGTCGGTCACCTTTTTGATCGAGCGGATCCGCAACGAATCGATCAACGCTTTGTCGGTCGACACGATCGCGCCGTTCTCGATCTTGAACTCACCGGTACCCGAATAGGTGTACTCTATTTCGTAGAAATACACGTGTGAGAAATTACCCGTATAATCTTCGTCAAGCATATACTCCTGACACAGTTTCAAAACACCGTTCGCATACGTATACCCGACGGGATGGTGCTCATATATATCGCCGCCTCCCCAGCCGCCGTTGCTGATTTCAAGCACGAAAGCACCGTCTTGATACGTAGCGTAATCGGGGCTCTCGCTGGACTGATACGTTTCATACGCTTTGATCGCCGCAAAATCGCTGTCACTTACCACAAACGTTTCCCGCATTTTTTTGAGCACTTCTGCCTCGGGGAAGGTGAAATAATCCGTGTAGTACTCATCGTAGAGAGGTTTGCGGGACGTGAAGTAGTCGTCGCGATTGAATTGGTCAATGGTATACATTACCACAAGCGATCGGTCAAGCGTCCCGTCTTCACGAATCATATCCGTTTGGAACACCGGTTTTTGATAGGTCGTCGGAACGGGTTTCGTGGTGGTTGTCGTTGCCACCGTGGTGGTCGTCGTAGTAGTGGTTGTGGTGGGAGCCGCCGTGGTGGTCGTCGTCTTGACGGTCGTTGTCACCGCTTTGGTGGTGGTCGTCGTTGCGGCAACCTTCGTCGTGGTGGTCACCTCTTCGGTCGTGGTGGTCACTTCGTCGGTGGTGGTGACTTCCTCTGTCGTGGTGGTATCACCGTCTTGTGCCGTTGTGGTGGTCACGCTTTCGGCGGTGGTCGTGGTGGTACCGTCCGTCACGTCGTTCGCGTTTTCACCGCAACCGACCAGACAGAATACCATTATCGCCGCTAATAACAATGCTAACATCCGTTTCATTTTCCATTTCTCCTCAAACATATACTTACTTTATTTTACCATACTTTTTCGAATTGTAAAGCGACAAAAAAACACGGCGCGGAAAGCGTCCGCGCCGTGCACAATGAAATTTTTATTTAAAATAACGGTTGAGCAGACCTTCGAACGCGCGACCGTGTCTTGCTTCGTCCTTCGCCATCTCATGGACGGTGTCGTGGATGGCATCGTAGCCGAGTTCTTTCGCTTTACGGGCAAGGATCATCTTACCGTCGGTTGCACCGTGTTCGGCATCCACACGCATCGCGAGGTTTTTCTCGGTGCTGTCGGTCACCACTTCACCGAGCAGTTCGGCAAATTTCGCGGCATGCTCCGCCTCTTCGTAAGCGGCTTTTTCCCAGTACAGACCGATTTCGGGATACCCTTCACGGTGGGCAACGCGCGCCATCGCGAGATACATACCCACTTCGGAACACTCGCCCGTGAAGTTGGCACGGAGCATTTCGATCACTTCCGGATCGACACCCTGTGCGATACCTACGCGATGTTCGTCCGCCCATACGCGTTCACTGTTGTTCTTCGCCGTCGCGACAGGCGCGGGAGCGGGAGCAGACTCTTTGAATTTCTCCGCAGGCGCGTTGCAGATGGGGCAGACACCGGGAGCCTCGTCACCGTTGTGGACGTAACCGCAGACTAAACAAACGTACTTTTTCATAATTGTTTCCTCCAAATTTTATAAATTTTTTTGTTGACAGTGGGGACAGGTCCCCGTCAGATAAATGTCCAACGTCTTTGCGTGGAACTTGCCGGTATTTAAGGTGGCGATCGTTTCCTGTGAAACGGGGATATCGAACACCGTACCGCAACCGGTACAACGGAAATGCCCGTGATCTTCAACGCCGGCATCAAACCGTTGCTCGTCGGCGTCGATGGTGAGAATGCGGATGAGCCCCGCGTTCGCCAACACCTTCGCCGAATTGTAAACGGTCGTACGGGAAAAGGTGGGATATTCCGCTACCAAATCACGGTACATACCGTCCGCCGTGGGATGTGTGCGGTGCGCTAACAAATACTCGTACACCGCCACCCGTTGCTGCGTGGGTGTTACCCCGTGTTCCCGCAGAACGTCGGATAACTCTTTCTTTGTCATAACACCACTCTTTCACAAGATTTTGTAATCAATTTAAATTTGTATTGATTACAATTACAGTATAGCAGACTTTTTTCATTTGTCAACACTTTTTTGAAAAAATTTTCGAAAAATGGGGTAGAGGTGAATTCTCGCAATCGTAGAGCGGGAAACTTGAGTGGTAGATAGCCTTTTTTATAAGGACTGTGTATACTGATGGGGAAAAGGAGATCGATATTTATGAGTAGTTTTAAGATCGTGACCGACTCATCGTCGGATCTGTTGACGCTCGGCAGCGTGCCGTTTCAATCGGTGCCGCTCAAGATCCGTACCGAGCAGACCGAATACGTAGACGACGCATCGCTCGACGTCCAACAAATGGTGAACGACCTGTACGAGCACAAAGGCCGCTCGTCCAGTTCCTGCCCCAATACGCAGGAATGGTTGGAAGCGTTCGGTGACGCGCAGTACGTGTTTTGCGTCACCATCACGGGTACGCTGTCAGGCAGTTACAATGCCGCCCTGACCGCCAAAGACCTGTATGAGGAAGAGCATCCCGACCGCAAGGTGTACGTGCTCAATTCGCTGTCGACGGGACCGGCGATGGCGTTGATGCTCGAAAAGATCGACGAATGGATCACACAGGGGTTGACCTTTGACGAGATCGCCGAGCGGTTACCCGCCTACCGTTCCAAAGCGAAATTGTTGTTCGTACTGGAATCGATGAAAAATCTGGCAAACAACGGCCGTGTGAAACCGCTTGTCGCGAAGATGGCGGGGGTACTCGGCATCCGTGCGGTCGGTATCGCGAGCGATCAGGGCGACCTGCAAATGATCGCCAAATGCCGCGGCGAAAAGAAAACACTCGAAACGGTGGTCGAGTATTTGAAAACCGTCGGCGCGGTCGGTCGCAAGATCCGCATCGCGCATTGTTTTAACGAACAGACCGCGCAAACGCTCAAGCAAAAACTGCGCGAAGCGATCCCCAACCTCCCGCCGATCGAACTGTATAACAGTCGCGGACTGTGCAGTTTTTATGCGGAAAAAGGCGGCTTACTCGTCGGCTTCGAAGCACCGTAATAAAAAACGCGAAGTGTGACTCACACTTCGCGTTTTTTGTTAGGTTGAACCTGTCACGCTAATCACGCACCGATTTTAAAAACTGGGACGGGGAACAGTTACAAAATTTCTTGAACGCTTTACTGAAATGATAGATATCCGAAAAATGCAACTCTTCCGCGATCTCACCGATCGAAAGGGTGTCCAAAAGCAACAACTGTTTGGCTTTTTCGATACGGTGTTTCTGGCGGAACTCAATGGGATTTTCACCGCTGTATTCCCGAAACAGTTTACGGAAATGCCCTTCACTGACCCCGCAGATCTGCGCGATCTCCGCGAGTGTTTTGTCCGAATTGCTTTCCATCAACTCGATCCCCTCGCGAATGTACTGAAACTTGTGTTTGACCGTCTTGTTACGTTGCCGCTGACACGCGTATGCGAGCAACTGATAAATGACCGCCTTAATTTCCGGCAAACACACAATGTTGCGGTAAAATTCCGACGCGGCGGCATCGATCTGCATCGCCATCGGCAGTTCCACGTTTTTTATACAAATCACGGGTTTCAGGGTGGGCGCGATCTCGCCGCCCCCGGCGTCGGTCATCTGGAAATGAAACACCACCGTGTCGTCCTGATGCGGCGCGGTATCCAGAAACCGTACGGTGTATTCCAGCCCCTTTGCCATATACGCGATCTGATTTTTTTCGGCAACCAATTCCACACCGTGCTTATCGGTGATCACCGCACGGCAATTTTTAAACCACAATAAGGTGTGTGACGGTTTCGGTTTACCGAGTGAGGAATACAAATTCCCCCGCGAAAACCAGTTTTGCCCTTTGGCAAACGGTTCGGTAATGACAAATTCGGTGTGATACAGATCACGAAACGGAATGACCTTCATAAGCGCAACCCCTTTCTTACCCGCTATCAGTATAACACGGTTTTTGACAAAATGAAACGTTTTTTACAAAAAATCATATTTTTTATACATTTATATATAATGCGGCATTGTGTTATGATGAAAACAACGAAATTGTAAAACACAAAAAGGAGATAAGCGTATGCAGTACCCGATGAACAAATTTCTGTTTTCGATGATCCTGACCGAACTGGAAGACGCGGTAGGCAAAGACAATTGCTCCACCCGTCCGATCGACAAAGTGACCCACAGCGTGGACTACTATTGGCTGTCCCGTATGTGGGCGGACCGCGGCGAACGTATGCCCGAAGCGGACATCGTTGTTTGTCCGCTCGACGCGACCGAAGTGTCCAAAGTTCTCAAGATCGCCAACTACTATAAGATTCCCGTGACCACGTGGGGTGCCGGCGGCGGTACGCAGGGCGGTGCCATTCCGGTTTGCGGCGGTATCATTCTCGATACCAAACGGATGAACAAGATCTACGAGGTCAACACCGAAGGTATGTATATCGAATGCGGTACCGGTGCGATCTACAAACATATCGAATGGGCGGCAAACGAGGTCGGCAAAGCGACCATGCACTATCCGTCTTCGCTCACCTGTTCCACCGTCGGCGGCTTCCTCGCGCACCGTGGTATCGGTGTTTGCTCCACCAAATACGGCAAGATCGACGATATGGTGTTGCAGATGGAAGTGGTATTGCCCAACGGTGATATCATCTATACCTCTCCCGCACCGAAACACGCGGCAGGTCCCGACTTGAACCAGATCTTCATCGGTTCGGAAGGTACGCTCGGTGTCATCACCAAAGCGCAGATCCGCATTTTCGACCAACCCGAAGAACGTCGTTTCCGCGGTTTCCTGTTCCAGGATATGCACGGCGCATTTGAAGCGAGCCGTGAACTTCTCCAAAAATTCAAACCGTCGGTTATGCGTTTGTACGACGAAGCCGAAACCGCATCGCTCATCAAAAAGATCGTCGGTGTGGAACGCAAAGGCGCGTTTATGAACATTGCGATCGAAGGCGTCAAAGAAATGGTGGAAGTGGAAGAGAAGATCCTGCTTGACACCTTTGCAAAATACGGCGCGGAAGACCTCGGCTCCGAATACGGCGAAAAATGGTGGAAAGAGAAGATCACCTTCTTCTATCCCGGTCATATGATGGACATTCCGCAGATGTTCGGTACGATGGATACCATCGCACCGTACGGCAAGATCGAGGAGATCTACTGGGCAATGAAAGAAGCCATCGAAACCAACTTCCCGCAAGCCAAATTCATCGCGCACTTCTCCCACTGGTATGAATGGGGTGCGATGGTATACGACCGCTTCATCGTGGAAGGCGACAACGTACCGCAAGATCCGGTCGAAGCCCTCCGCTTACACCAAGCCATCTGGACCTGCGGTGTCCGCGCGGCACTCGCGCACGGCGGTGTGGTCAACGATCACCACGGTGTCGGTATCAAACTCGGCAGACTGATGAAAGAACAATACGGCCCTGCGATGCAGGTATTCGAAGGTATCAAGAAAACGTTAGACCCGAACGGCATTATGAACCCGTTCAAACTGGGTCTTTGATGATGGGAGGGACGCACTATGATGATGTCTGAAAAAAGCAAACAACACGTAGACTCTTGCCGTTTTTGTTGGATGTGTCACCACATCTGTCCCGTCGGCAACGCGACCGGTCAGGAACGCAACACCGCCCGCGCCCGTGCGCTCGGTATCTCGCTGGTCAACCGCGAAGCGATCGACCTGTCCGAAATTATGGATAACATCTACGAATGTGCCACCTGCGGCGCGTGCGTACACGATTGCACCACCGGTTGGGATCCGGTGATGTTTACCAAAGAGACCCGTCTGCAAGCGGCGCTCGAAGATAAGTTGCCGCCCTATATCAACACGCTCGTTGACAACTGTCTGGAATGCGGTAATGCCTACGGCAAGACCGAACTGTCCGACCCCCTCAAAGCGGCGATCGCCGCCCACGCGGCGAAGACCGACGTGCTGTTGTACCTCGGCGCGGACGCGCGGTATATGGTAGACGACCAAGCGGTCAAAGCCATCCGCGTTCTCGAAAAAGCGGGTGTCAACTTCACCGTCCTCGAAACCGAACCCGCCTGCGGTACGCAACTCGATTTTCTGATCGGTGCGGCGGCGGAAACCAAAGACCAGATGCAAGCCTGCGCCAAAGTGTTTGACGAGTATCAGACGGTGGTCATCTACGACCCGAACGACGCGAAAGCGGTCAAGCAGACCTATAAAGAATACGGTGTGGAACTGTCCGCCAAAGCGGTCACCTACACCGCGTTTGTCGCCGACTTGTTAAAGAACGGTAACCTCGCCGCCGCAAACAGCGGTAAAACGGTGGTCTTCCAGGATCCGTTTGCATTGGCGCGCGACCTCGAAGAAACCGAAGAACCCCGTGCCATCGTATCGGCATACGCGAACCTGACCGAAATGTTGTTGAACCGCGGTGAAACGGTATGGGCAGGTAACATCCTGATGGCACAATATACGCCCGACGTCATGAAACTGGTAGCGGATCGCCGCCTGTTCAACGTGAAAAGCATCGGCGCGGACACGGTTGTGACCGCCTGTGTGTCCGAATATGCCTCGCTCAAAGCGGTGGCGACCGATATCACCGTACTGTCGATCGAAGATTTGATCTTGGGGGAATAAACCATGCTCGTTAATTTACAAACCATTATCGGAATGGCAGAAAAAGGCAACTACTGTATCCCTGCGTTCAACGTGTACAACGTCGAATCGGTGATGGGTGTTCTTGCCGCCGCCGAAGAAGCGAAAGCCCCCGTTATCCTGCAACTGTACCCCCGCCTCGTCAACGAGGAAGTGGGTTACTACGTCGCGCCCTCCATTCTGGCAGGCGCGCAGAAAGCGTCGGTTCCCGTCTGTTTCCACCTCGACCACGGTCCTGCGGAAGCGGAAGTACACAAAGCGTTGCGGCTCGGCGCAACGGGTATTATGATCGACGGTTCGGTCCATCCGTTTGAAGACAACGTCGCGCTCACCAAACATATCGTCGATATGGCAGGTGCGATCGGTGTCGGTGTCGAAGGCGAACTCGGTCACATCGGCAGCGTCAACGATGCCGCGATGGACGCGTTCACCGATCCCGACGAAGCGGCAGAGTTTGTCCGTCAGACGGGTGTTACCTGTTTGGCGGTACTGATCGGCAACGCGCACGGTCACTACAAACAAACGCCCAAACTGGATATCGACCGCGTCAAAGCCATCCGTAAAGCCACCGGCGGTATTCCGCTGGTACTGCACGGCGGCTCGGGTATTCCCGACGATCAGGTCAAAGCCGCGATCGCGGCAGGTATCCGCAAAATGAACATCGGTACCGACGTGTGCTGTGCGTTCGCGCAAGGTACCAAAGAAACGCTGGACGACCCCAACCGCAGTCTGGCGATCGATATGTTTATGAAACACCCCATCAATGTGATCAAGCAATTGGCTCTCGATAAGATCCGCTTGGTCGGTGCCGAGGGGAAAGCGGTATGAATAAAATCGTAGGAATCGGCGCGTGTGTGTTCGACACCCTCTTTTCGGTGCCGACCTACCCGACCGAAGATACCAAACTGCGCGCCGTCAGCAGTAAGACCGCGGGCGGCGGTCCCGTCGCGACGGGACTGGTCGCCGCACAAAAGCTCGGTGTGCAGACCGCGTACGTCGGCACCCTTGCCGATGATAACGGCGGTAACTATCTCAAAGCCGACTTCGAAAAATACGGTGTGGATACGCAAAACATCGAAATGCGCGACGGGTACCGCTCGTTCGCCTCGATCTTGTGGCTCGCGGCGGATACCGCCACCCGCACCTGTGTGTTTGACAAAGGCGACCTGCCGCCCCATACGCTCACCGAACAGAATTTACAGGCGGTACGCGAGGCGCAGGTCCTGATGGTGGACGGAAACGAACTGGATGCCGCCGTGAAAGCCGCCGCCGTTGCGAAAGAAAACGGTACCAAAGTACTGTACGATTGCGGCGGTCTGTACGAAGGGGTGGAGCGGTTACTCGCTCTCACCGACCTGATGATCCCGTCGGAGGAATTCGCGCTCGGTCATACGGGTTGCGCGACGGCGGAACAAGCCGCCATCGCGTTGTACGAGCGGTACCACCCCGAACTGGTGGTGATCACCCAAGGCAAAAACGGCGGATTGTTGTTTGACGGTCACACCTGCACACGGTATCCCATCTACCCCGTCAAGGTGGTAGACTCCAACGGTTCGGGCGACGTGTTCCACGGCGCTTTCGCCGCGGGTGTGTGCAAAGGATACGACTATATCACCTGTTGCCATTTTGCCAGTGCGGTGTCGGCACTCAAATGCACCGGTGTCGGTGCCAGAGAAAGCGTTCCGTCATTCGATACCGTCAAAACATTTTTAAAGGAGAACGGTTATGAGCTATAAAAAGACTTACCATCCCGCGAACGGGTATACCCCGCTTTGCAAGATCGGTGAATGTTCGCTGAAAAAACTCGAATTCGGCATTCTCGAAGCCGACGCGGGTCAGTCTGTCCCGTTTTTTACCGAAGATAAAGAAACCGCCTTCATTATGCTGGAAGGCCATTGCAACGTAAAGGTGAACGGCGAAGTATGGGAAAACGTCGGCAACCGTATGACGGTGTTCGAAAACCGCAAAGCCGAATCCTTCTATATGCCCCGCAACCAACAACTGGAGATCGAAGCGATTGATCACATCAAGATCGCGGTGTGCGCCACCCCCGTTACGGTGGATACCGAACCGCAGGTGTTGCGTGAAGATCACGTGGTACTCAAAAAATTGGGCAGACAACCGTTCGAACGCGAAACCAGTTTCATCATCGACGGCAACTCCAATGCCAAGATCCTCACCATCGGCGAAGCGTATTGCACCGAAGGTAACTGGGCAGGTTTCCCGCCCCATAAACACGATGAGGACAATATGCCGACCGAATGTATCGCCGAAGAGGTGTACTACTTCCTGTTCGACCCGAAACAAGGGTTCGCGGTACAGTGCCTGTATACGTCCGACGGTTCGCTCGACGAAGCGTACCGCGTGAAAAACGACGAATTGGTCGAGTTCCCGTACGGATATCATTCCACCGTTTCCACCCCCGACTATCAGACCTATTTTCTGTGGCTGATGGCGGGTGACTACCAAGGTTTCAACCGCAGCAACGATCCCGAACACGCGTGGATCCAATAAGGTATGTAACGGTATGAAATATCTGTTAGGTATTGACTTCGGCGGCGGTGCTTCCAAAGCGACCTTGTTGGACGCAAACGGTGTTATCGTTGCCGAACACACGGTGGAATATCCCACCTTACATCCCGTGCAGGGTGCCTGTGAACAAGACCCCGCCGACTGGATCGCCGCGCTCTGTTCGTGTTGCCGATCGGTCTTACAACACGTTCACGCGCAGGATATCGTGGGCATCGCGCTCGATTCCGCGACCCACACTTTTGTCGTGTGCGATCAAACGGTCACCCCGCTTCGCCACGCGGTCCATTGGACCGATACGCGTTCCCGCGCACAGGCAACGCGATTGTTCGAATCCCACGGCGACGTCATCTTTGAAAAGACCTATCACAAACCGGATACCATCTGGACACTCCCGCAACTCATCTGGTTACGGGAAACCGAACCCGAAACCTTTGCAAAGATCCGTTACGTGTTCTTTGAAAAAGACTATATCCGCTATCAACTCACCGACGTGTATTGCACCGACCACATCGAAGCGCAAGGCAGTATGTTGTACGATTGCAATACCCACACGTGGGACGATACGCTGTGTGAGTTAGCGGGTCTGTCGGCACAACTGTTGCCGCCGCTCAAAAATCCCACCGACGTGATCGGTACGGTCACCGCCCGCGCGGCACAAATGACCGGTCTTGCCGAAGGCACACCCGTCATCTGCGGTACCACCGACACCTGTATGGAAGTGTTCGCATCCGGCGCGGTCGCGTGTGAAGACGCCACCGTCAAATTAGCAACGGCGGGACGCATCTGCGTCATCACCGATCGTCCGCATCCCGACCGTCATCTGGTCAACTACTCTCACATTGAATCGGGTCTGTGGTATCCCGGCACCGCCACCAAATCCGCCGCGTCTGCCTATCGGTTCTACCGCGACGTGTTCGGCGGCGACTATGCCGAACTGGACAAAGCGGCGGCAGAGATCCCCGTCGGTTGCGACGGGTTACGGTTCCACCCGTACTTAAACGGCGAACTCACCCCGTATGCCGACCCCACCCTCTGCGGCAGTTTTACCGGTATGCGCGCCACCCATACCCGCGCCCACTTCACCCGTGCGGTGCTGGAAGGTGTGGCACTGTCACTGCTCGACAGTAAACGCTATCTGGACGGACTGAACATTCCGTACAAACCGATCGCCACCTTGATCGGCGGCGGTTCCAAAGGAACGCTGTGGAGTCAGATCACCGCCGACGTACTCGGTATGACCTTGCGTATCACCGAAAGCAGTGACTCGTCACTCGGCTCGGCGATGCTCGCAGGTATCGCGGTCGGTGTGTTTGAGAGCGCGGCGGATGCCGTTTCCCGTACCGTCAAGGTTAAACGGACCGTCACCCCGTGCGCGGAAAACATCGCAAAATATGCCGTAATTTTTGACGAATATAAGCGTATCACCGATGCGCTCGCACCCATCTACCAACAACGATAATTTTAAGGAGGACAACTGTTATGCAAGACATCAACCTCATCCCCCCCGAGAAACTGGGCGAAGGTTCCAACATCCGTCTGTCGGTGTGTGAACACGAAGTGGATATGTACTGGAAAGTCGCCATCGAAGTACTGGAGGTCATCGCCGAAAACAACCGTAAAGGCGAACCCACCGTGATGATCGTACCGTACGGCCCGATCGGCCCCTACGCTCGTATGGCGGAACTGGTCAACAAATACCGTATCTCGCTGAAAAACTGCGTGTTCATCAATATGGACGAATACCTGAACGAAGACGGCACCTACATTGACTATGACCATCCGCTCTCTTTCCGCGGCGGTATGGATCGTACCTTCTACTCCAAAGTGGACGACGAATTAAACGTTCTGCCCGAAAACCGCATTTTCCCCGACCCGCAGAACCCCGGCAGAATTCTGGAAGTCATCGAACAATACGGTAAACTGGATATGGCATTCGGCGGTGTCGGCATCAACGGTCACTATGCGTTCAACGAACCGCCCGAGGCGGACGAGAACGTCACCCCCGAAGAATTTGCCGCCCGTCCCACCCGCGCTCTCAAGATCGCGCGTGAGACCCGTACCATCAACGCATTTATGAACACGGGCGCGAACATCGAAGCGATTCCTGCCAACTGCGTGACGGTCGGTATGAAAGAAATTATGATGGCGAAAAAGATCCGTATGTGTATGCCCCGTGACTGGAATGCCGCGGCACTCCGTAAAGTGTTGCACGGCGGTGTGACCGCGAGCGTCCCCTGCTCGTTGTTCCAGAACCACCCCGACGCGTTGCTGTATGCCGCGAGAGTGGCGACCGCGTGTCCCGTTGCGGAGATCCGCGTATATAATAAATAATGAAACAGATTTGCATTAAAAATGCCGCGATCGTGCTACCCGACAGGGTGATCGAAAACGGCGATATCCTAATCGAAGACGGCAAGATCGCCGCCATCGGCTCTGTCAACGCTTCCGCCGACATCCCCGTGATCGATGCGAACGGTGGTACCGTGATGGCAGGGTTTATCGACGTGCACCTTCACGGCGGCGGTAACGCGGACTTTATGGACGCGACCCCCGAAGCGTTCGAAACGGCGGTCAAGACCCATCTGCAATACGGTACCACCTTGATGACCCCCACCGCGATGTCGGCAACCGAAGAAGACCTCGCGGCATTTATCAAGGCATACCACGCGTTCAAAGCGACCAGCCCGTATGCGGCACTCGCCTACGGTTTGCATCTGGAAGGCCCGTATTTTTCGGGCGCGGGCAGACAAAGCAGCGGTGCGCAACCGACCGATCGGTTGCGCTACCCCGATATGCAGGAGGTCGACCGTCTGCTCACCCTCGCGGACGGTGCGATCGTCCGCTGGGACGCCGCTCCCGAACTGCCGGGTGCTGATGTGTTTGCCCGATACCTGACCGAAAAGGGGATCTGCGCCGCGGTCGCGCATTCCGACGCGACCGCCGACGAAACCGAAGAAGGATACAAAAACGGTTTTTCCCACGTCACCCACTTCTATAACGCGGTCAGCAGTCATCGCAAACGCGAACAGACGGTATACGCGGGTATCGTGGAAGCGACGTATCTGGACGACAACGTCACCATCGAACTGATCGGCGACGGTTGCCATATCGCAAAACAGGATTTCAAATTAGCGGTCAAGATCAAAGGTGCCGAAAAGGTGTCGGTCATCACCGATGCGATGCGCCTTGCGGGTACCGACCTCAAATACGGTAAACTCGGCAGCCTTAAAAACGGTACCGATTGTCTGGTGGACGACGGTGTCGCGAAATTGATGGATATGTTATCGTTTGCGGGCAGTATCTGTACGATGCAACGCGCCCTCGGTGTGTTGCACCGTGATTTCGGGTTTGACCTGCCGACCGTGTCCACCATGATGTCCAAAGCCCCCGCGAAACTGCTCGGTTGCGACGACCGTAAAGGCAGTATCGAGGTGGGCAAGGATGCCGACCTCGTCATCGTCGATACCGCTTTGCGGGTACGCGACGTGATGGTCGGCGGAAACCATGTACAACATAACGAATGTTGAGATAGCGTATGAAGATTGTGGTATGTGTGCGCCAAGGCACCGACGGTGCGATCAACCCGTTTGATGCCTGCGCGTATGAAGAAGCCTTAAAAATCGAAAACGCGCGTGTCACCTTGCTCAGTATGGGTCCGTTGTCTGCAAAGGATTTTCTGTGGAACCTGACCCGTCAAGGTGCCGAGCAAGCCGTATTGCTGTCCGATTCCGCGTTCGCGGGTGCGGACACTCTTGCCACCGCCTACGCACTGTCGCTCGCGGTCAAGAAATTGGCACCCGACTACGTGTTTTGCGGTCGACAGACCTTGATCGGTGACACCGCACAGACGGGTCCGATGTTATCGGTATATGCCGACTGTGCGCTCATTACCAACGTGATGCGCATCACCGCCGTCACCGATACGCAGATCACCTGCGTCACCCGCGAACAGGGGACAAGGCAAGTACCGTCACCCGCACTTCTCACGGTGGAACGCATCAACACGTTGCGACTGCCGCGCCTTCGCGCCAAACTCGGCGAGATCGCGGTGTGGTCGGCACAGGATATCGGTGCCGACGTTTCGCGTTGCGGTTTACAAGGCTCACCCACACGGGTTCTCAAAACGTTTGAGAACGCGTCGGGCAAACGCAAATGTCAATACGTTTCTCCCGACAAACTGGATGAGGTACTGACCGCGTCACTTAAAAAACAAGCAGAGAAAGCGGCACCCGCCGCCGCGTTTACCACGCCGCTTAAAAAGGTGTGGATCGTGGGGGAGGACCCCCGCGAATTTGCCGAACAAGTCAGCGACGACGTCACCGTCATTGACAAAGATACTCCCGAATCCATCGCCGCCCGCATTCAAACGGAACGACCCAACGCGGTACTGTGGGGGAGCGACGCGTGGAGTAAGCAAACGGCGGCGCAGGTCGCGGCACTTCTAAAACTCGGTCTTTGCGCCGACTGTACCGCTCTCGAAACCGACGGAGAAACGCTGATTATGTACCGTCCCGCCCTGTCGGGAAGCGTTCTCGCGAAGATTATCAGCCGTACCACCCCCGCCATGGCGACCGTGCGCACCGCACGACAGGGGAACGACCTGATGGTCGCGGCGGGATACGGCGCGAAAGAACATCTCGACAAGGTTAAACAATTTGCCGAGCGGTACGGTGCCGAACAGACCGCCACCCGTAAAGCGGTGGACAACGACCTGCTCCCGTACGCAATGCAGGTCGGCCTCACCGGTAAAACGGTCGCACCGTCGGTGTACGTGACATTCGGTGTTTCGGGCGCCGTGCATCATATCGTCGGTATGCAACAATCGGGTACCGTCATCGCAATAAACCGCGATAAAGACGCTCCCATCTTCGACTATGCCGACTACGGCATCGTTGCCGATATCAGCGAAGTATTATAAAAACAACCGTTGAGGCACCCTCCTTCATCACGGAGGGTGCCTCAGTTATACAGTGGAGATTTAAACCTGTTTTTTTTGCTCAACTATTGAAATCCCAAATCAAATATGGTAAACTATGGTTGCCAAACTAATTAAATATTTGTAACAAGCATACATTCCAAGGGATACGTGTATCTCTTGGCGGATTGTTTTATGCTCAACGTTATGAATTTGATAAAAATGCAAATTCCTCAATGTTGGGTACTTACTGTGCTTGTTATATTGATTAGTTTGGCGACTATCGGAGTTTGCATTTTTTGTGCGGCTACTTCGGTAGCCGCACTTTTTTATTTTCGGAGGAACATATCATGAAAAAAACAATAGCAATTCTGATATCTTTAACAATTATATTATTGGTAATGGTTGGGATTGTTCCTAATATTTCTTTCTCTGTTATTGCAGAAGAAAACTCTGATTGGTTTGAAGAAGAATCTGAAACAAAGCTTTGTTATCGATATAGAGAAAAAATATATACAACTTCCACAACCGAATTGGATGATCCGTGGATTCTTTATGATACTACGTTAGTTTATAATCACAGCGGATATACCTACAAGTATCTTGATGGATATGAAGTTAGTGGAACGGGTTTAGAATCAGGTTATACTTATGATGCCGCATATCAGTGGAAGTTGGATAATTGTAATAAGTATTGTTTCCACGGCGGTCCAACAGAAGTATATAAATATATGAAAAAAACTACGCCGTATAATTATATATATGTAACGAACGTTTATAGCGACATAGATTATACGCAATATGCTTTTGTAAGAAATTGTTGGCGTTTTAAAGTGTGCTCCCAAATAACCGAATCGTTAAAATATCATTATTATACATGGGGGGAATGGAGCGAATGGAGTGAAACTCCTGTGGTTGCAACCGATGATGTCGAAGTTGAAACTACAACGATATATACTATTACGTATGATGCAAACGGCGGGGATAGAGAACCTACTCGACAAGAAAAGATACCAGATAAAACCATATGGATTAGTTATACCATTCCTATAAGGGAAGGATACGAATTTTTAGGTTGGTCTACAACCGATTCTGGAGAAGTAAAGTATGCTGCTGGTAGCGCATACGAAAACAATGAATCTATAACGCTATATGCAGTATGGTCGAAAATTAGATATACAATTACATACGATGCAAACGGAGGAGTGGGGGTTCCGGAATGTCAAACTAAGTTCTACGATGAAAATATTACGTTGAGTACAATGACGCCGACAAAAGAAGGATACACATTTTTGGGTTGGGATGTTATCAGTTATGGAGCGGGCGCGTATATACCAGGGGATGTATACTCTTTAAACGAATCTGTTCTTTTTTATGCTGTTTGGAGAAGTAATGAGTGTATTGTCTCTTCTGGTATGTGTGGTGACAACTTGACATGGACATTATTTGATAACGGTTTGCTGCTCATTAACGGGAGCGGGCCTATGTATGATTGGAGTTATAATACTCCTTCACCTTGGAATCCTTATGCATCAACGCCAGCGAATTCTGTTAAACCTAGTATATTAACTGTGAAAATTTGGAATGAGGTAACGACTATTGGCGCCCGTGCTTTTGCTGGTTGTTGTGCGTTAAAGAATGTTACCATCTCCAATAATGTAACAAAAATCGAGAAAAATGCATTTTCTAATTGCAGCGCCTTAACTAACCTCACTATCCCTGATAAAGTGACAAATATTGGATGTGAAGTATTTTGTGAATGCACCTCGCTAAAATCAATTATTGTAGATGAAGACAATCTTATGTATAGCTCGGACGAGGGTGTCTTGTTCAATAAGGATAAAACGGAGTTGCTACAATATCCAACCGGTAACAGTCGAACGACCTATATTATTCCTGATAATGTAACAACCATTGGAAAGAATGCATTTGCGTATTGTAACGAGCTAACCGGAGTTCACATTCCTGATGGTGTAACAAACATTGGAGATGGTGCATTTTATAATTGCAGAGCGCTGACTGGGGGCTTCATAATCCCGGAGAGCGTAATAAGTATTGGCAAAAGTTCGTTCGCGTATTGTACCTCTTTATCTCATATTAGTCTACCGAATAGTTTGAGATGTATAGGAAATAACACATTTCAGTACTGTGTTTCTCTGAAATCGATTGTATTCCCTAACAATATAACCACCATTGAACCATGGATGTTTTATAATTGTCTTTCTCTATCTTCGATCACAATTCCTGATAGCGTGATAAATATTGGGGAAGGTGCATTTTGCGGTTGTGATGTACTAAATGATGTATGGTACACGGGTGACAAAGGAATGGCAAATGCCATAATCTTCGAAGAGAATAATTCTGATTTTACTTTAGCAGATTGGCACTATAATACCTGTGAGGGCAAACATACATATTCTGCTAGTTGTGATACCATCTGCAATATTTGTGAGTGGACAAGGGACGGAGAGCAACTGCATGATTATACCGATGCTACTTGTGACGAGCCAAAGACTTGTAAAGAATGTGGTGATGTTGTTGGCAAGGCGCGCGGTCACAAATACACTAACGACTGCGATGTCGATTGCAACGTGTGTTTCGCAACCCGCACTATCACGCACAAATACGATAACGCGTGCGACAAGTCTTGTAATGTATGCGGTGCTATCAGAACAGTTCCTGCACACGCGTATGACAACGACTGCGATACCGACTGTAACGTATGTTTCGCAACCCGCCCCATCACGCACAAGTACGATAATGCGTGCGATAAGTCTTGTAATGTG
This sequence comes from uncultured Eubacteriales bacterium, assembly GCA_964433065.1. Taxonomy (GTDB): domain Bacteria; phylum Bacillota; class Clostridia; order Oscillospirales; family Acutalibacteraceae; genus RGIG3009. The sequence goes on from CAYSPZ010000032.1 coordinate 18,503, forward strand.
TGCGGCGCTATCAGAACAGTTCCTGCACACGTGTATGACAACGACTGCGATGTCGACTGCAATGTGTGTTTTGTAACTCGCATTATCACACACAAGTACGACAATGCCTGTGATAAAACTTGCAACGTGTGCGGCGCTATCAGAACAGTTCCTGCACACGTGTATGACAACGACTGCGATGTCGACTGCAATGTGTGTTTTGTAACTCGCATTATCACACACAAGTACGACAATGCCTGTGATAAAACTTGCAACGTGTGCGGCACAACCAGAACGGATTCTGCACACGCGTATGACAACGACTGCGATACCGACTGTAACGTATGTTTCGCA
>CAYSPZ010000033.1:0-18709 GCA_964433065.1 uncultured Eubacteriales bacterium
TTCCTTTAAGATAAAAAAGCGCACGTAACCCCCTTGGGTCACGTGCGCATAAATTCTTGTGTTGTGAACGTTGCTCTTTTGAAGACGATCACTCCTCAGCGTTCTGTAAATTCAATATACCAAATTTTTCCTACGCTGTCAAGTGGTCGTTCTTATTCGGCGGTACCCGAGATGTCCATAAAGGTGTTGCCGCCGGTGGCAACGGGAAGTTCGCCGTTCCATTTTTCGACCTTGGCATACTCGATCATTTCTTCGCTGAGCGATGCCGCGATCTTACGGTTGGCTTCCGCCTGTGCTTCGGCTTTTTGCAAGATGGCTTTGGCTTCGGCTTCCGCTTCGATCAGTTTTTTCTTGGCTTCCGCTTCGGCGATGACGATCGCTTGTTCCTGTTCGGTCTTGGTCTTGATGAGGTTTTGTTCTGCGACCTGTTTGGCTTCGATGGCGCTGTCGAATTCAGCGGAGAATTCAAAATTGACGATGTTGAATTTCTCGATCACGACACCGTAGTCGGACACCTTGTCGGACAGGGCTTCCTGTACTTCCTGACCGACCTGCGCACGTTCGGTGATGAGTTCTTCCGCCGTGTATTTGGCGGTGACCGATTTCATACTTTCCTGAACGGCGGGGAGTAACACGACCGATTGATAGTCCCGTCCGATGTTTTTATATATGTACGCGGACGATTTGTTGCCGACGCGGAAGTTGACCGCGATACTGCTGCTGATGGATTGCAGGTCTTTGGAAACGGCGGGAGCGTCCACTTCGACCTTCTGAATCTTGTTGGAGATGATCTCCACCGTTTGTACGAGCGGAATTTTTAAGTGTAAGCCTTCCTGGAGCGGGGTTTCGGACACTTTACCGAGTGTCACGACAACACCGGTCGAACCGGCGGGAACTACCGTAAACGCGGAAAACAGCACGATCGCCGCCACCACAACGATGCCGATGATGAGCGCCCATTTTTTGAGTTTGGGAGCGTTCGTGTTCGGGTCAACTACAAAGGTTTTTGCCATATTGTATTCCTCCTTTTATTTGGTTACAGTATATCACCTTCGTGGCAATTCGTCAATTTTTTTGCGAAAAAAACCTCGTCTTGCTATTTTAAAAGAATTGTGATATACTAAACTGTCTACATATTGCTTTATTCTATATCGAGGAATTTTATGAGTAACGAAGTACAAAGTTTTGAAGAATACGAATTGCGACCCGAACTGATGAAGGCGCTCGGGCAATTGGGTGTTTGTGAACCGACCCCCATTCAGCAACGCGCGATCTGGCCGCTTTTGGAAGGGCGGGACGTGATCGCCAAAGCGCCGACCGGAACGGGAAAGACGTATGCGTTCGGGTTGCCGCTTTTGGAATGTTTTCGCGAGGATTGTGAGGACGTTCAGGCGGTGGTCATCTGCCCGACGCGGGAGTTGTGTTTACAGATCGCGGATGATCTGCGGAGTCTGGCGGCGCATATGCCGCAGGTGAAGATCGTCGCGTTGTACGGCGGTCAACCGTTACAACGGCAGATCGCGGCATTACAAAAGCATCCTGCCATCGTGGTGGCGACACCCGGTCGTCTGATCGACCATATGAACCGCGGAAACATCTGGCTTGGTGACATTTACACCGCCGTGCTGGACGAGGCGGACGAGATGCTCAAGATGGGATTCGTCAAGGACGTACGCAAGATTCTGAATGCCACTCCGTCGGATACGCAGGTCGCGTTGTTCAGTGCGACCATTTCGCGTGAAGTGATGAACGTAGCGTGGGAGTATCAGCGGGATGCGGTGGAGATCACCGTGGAAGCGCAGGGCGATGCCCGTCCCGATATCGCGCAATACGCGCTCGACGTGGCGGGATCGGAACGGTTGGACGCGTTGTGTGCGGTGGTAGACGCGCTCGAGTTGCAACGGGTGATGGTATTTGCCAATCGCAAGGTAAACGTACAATGGTTGTGCAACCAGTTGAAAAAACGCGGACGGTCGGTGGATTGTCTGCACGGGGACATTCCGCAGTCACAGCGCAATCGCGTGATGGAAGGGTTCCGCAAGAGTAAGTTTGAGATCTTGGTGTGTACCGACGTAGCGGCGCGCGGCATTGACGTGGACGACGTGGAGGCGGTGTTCAACTACGATATTCCCGAAGAAAACGAGTATTATCTGCATCGGATCGGGCGGACGGGACGCGCCAAACGGCACGGCATCGCGGTGACCTTTGCGACGGCAGACGACGAGTTTCGGATGCGGGATATCAAGAAATACACCCATTCGGATATCACGGATATCCGAATTCAAGAGGATGGGTCGCTTTTGTGCTGTGACGGCACGGCGCTGAAATAATCAAAAGAGGGGGACGGTTTCGATGAATCGAGAACATACGCGAAATTTTTGTATTATCGCGCATATTGATCACGGCAAATCCACCCTCGCCGACCGTATCTTGGAAAAGACCCGTGCGGTAGCACTTCGGGATATGGAAGATCAATTGCTCGACAGTATGGATCTGGAGCGGGAACGCGGGATTACCATTAAGGCGCACGCAGTGACCGTATCTTACGATGCCGAAGACGGGCAGACGTATATTTTTAATCTGATCGACACACCCGGTCACGTGGACTTTAACTATGAGGTATCGCGGTCGCTGGCGGCGTGTGAGGGCGCGATCCTGATCGTGGACGCGTCGCAGGGAATCGAGGCGCAGACGCTTGCCAACACCTATTTAGCGGTAGAGCACGGATTGGAGATCGTACCGGTCATCAACAAGATCGATCTGCCGTCGGCGCGACCCGACGAGGTGCGTCAGGAGATCGAGGATATCATCGGTATTGACGCGTCGTATGCGCCGCTCGTATCGGCAAAGATGGGGACCAACATTGAACAGGTGTTGGAAGCCATCGTACAGCATATGCCGCCGCCTGTCGGCAACGACGATGCGCCGTTGCAAGCACTCATTTTTGACAGTTATTATGACAGTTACAAGGGTGTTATCGTGTATATCCGCGTCAAGGAAGGACAGGTGCGGGTCGGTGACACCATTCAGATGATGGCGACGGGTGCGACGTTTGACGTGGTGGAAGTCGGTATTATGCGCGCGGGATCGCTCGAACCGTGCGGGTCGTTGTGCGCGGGGCAGGTTGGTTACATTGCCGCGTCCATCAAGACGGTACACGACGCGCGGGTGGGTGACACGGTGACCCTCGCGAAAGCACCCGCCAAAGAGCCGTTACCGGGATATCGTAAGGTAAACCCGATGGTGTTCTGCGGTGTGTTTCCTGCGGACGGTGCACATTATCAGGATCTGCGCGAAGCGTTGGAGAGGTTACAGTTAAACGACGCGTCGCTCACCTTTGAACCCGAAACGTCGGCGGCACTCGGATTTGGGTTCCGTTGCGGGTTTTTGGGACTTCTGCATATGGAGATCATTCAGGAGAGGCTGGAACGCGAGTACGATCTGGATCTCATTACCACCGCGCCGAGCGTTATCTATCGCATTACGTTGACCGACGGTACGGTGACCTATATTGATAACCCGACCAACTATCCCGATCCGACCGACATCGCGATGGCGGAAGAGCCGATGACCGAAGCGCACATTTATGCGCCGACCGAGTACGTGGGCAATATTATGGAGTTATGTCAACAGCGGCGCGGTGTGTTTAAGGATATGAAGTATCTGGATCAGACGCGGGTGGATATTCATTACGAATTACCGCTCAACGAGATCGTGTACGATTTCTTTGACGCGCTCAAGTCGCGTACGAAGGGGTATGCGAGTTTCGATTACGAGTTGCTCGGGTATCAGAAGTCGTCGCTTGTGAAGTTGGATATTCTGCTCAACGGCGAGATCGTGGATGCGTTGTCGTTTATCGTGTTTGCGGACAACGCGTACACGCGCGGGCGGCGGTTATGTGAACGGTTACGCGATAACATTCCGCGCCAGTTGTTCGAAGTACCCATTCAAGCGGCGATCGGCGGGAAGATCATTGCCCGTGAAACGGTGCGCGCAATGCGTAAAGACGTGTTGGCGAAGTGTTACGGCGGTGATATTACGCGTAAGAAGAAACTGCTTGAAAAGCAAAAAGAAGGTAAAAAACGGATGCGGCAACTGGGTAGCGTAGAAGTGCCGCAGGAAGCGTTTATGTCGGTGCTCAAACTGGGCGACGACCAATAATGAGGTGTTAGTATGATGCAACCATTTCTCCCTGTTTTGCTTGGGAGTGACGTCAACGTATACGGTATGGCGCGATCGTTCCACGAAGCGTACGGAATCTGTTCGGTCGCGGTGGGAAAAGGTCGGTTGGGCGCGACGTCCAACAGCAGTATCGTCACCGTAGAAGTGGTGGAGCCGCGTCTGGAAGAGGACGAGGTGTTCTGCGAAACGTTGATCGAGTTTTCGAAACATCACCCGAAAGAGTTACCGTTGTTGTTGGTTCCGTGTGGGGACAACTATGCAAAGTTGCTCGCGCGTAATCAGGACGCGTTGCGCGATTATTATCGGTTTGTTTCGGTGGATGAGCCGTTGCTGTTACAACTGAGTACCAAAGAAACGTTTTACGCGTTGTGCGAACAGTACGGTTTTTCGTTCCCGAAAGCCACGACGGTGACGGTCAACAATTACCGTGACGCGGTATTGCCGTTTGATTTCCCCGTGGTGATCAAGCCGTCTAACAGTGTGGCATATTGGAACTGTCATTTCCCGCACAAGAAAAAGGTGTTCGTTGCCGAAACGCGCGAGGAATTTGACGCGATCTTGGAAGCGATCTACGGGTCGTCGTATCAGGATCATCTCATCATTCAGGAATACATTCCCGGTGATGACAGTCATATGCGGGTAATGAACTGCTATTGCGGACAGGACGGAAAGGTGCGATTGATCGCACTGGGACAAGCGTTGCTTGAAGAGCATTCACCCGAGGGGATCGGGTCGTATGCCGCCATCATTCCGGCGGAAGATCTGCAACTGGCGCGGAAGATGAAAGCGTTTTTGGAAGAGATCGGGTACAAGGGATTTGCGAACTTTGACTTTAAGTTGGACAGCCGTGACGGGCAATACAAATTGTTTGAGATGAATCCTCGTCAAGGGCGGAGTAGTTTCTTCGTGACCGCGATGGGGTATAATCTCGGACAGTATCTGGCGGACGACGTGATCTTCGAGAAGCCGTGTGAGTGTACCATTGCGACGGGTGACGTGTTATGGACCATCATTCCCACCCATCTCATTTTCGAATACGTACAGGATCCCGAGTTGAAACAGAAAGCGCGGGAACTGATCGCAAAGCGCAAGGTATGTAAATCGCTCTATTATAAAAAAGACCGCAACTTTAAGCGGTGGTTATATTTCCATAAAAATCAGGCAAGTTATTATAAGAAATACGCGCGATATTTCGGCAACAAAGGGTTACGGGATTAACGCAGAAAGGAGTTCCTCCATGTGTGGATTTGCGGGGTTTTTCGTCAACGGGTTCGGGGGTGACCGCGAAGCCGTTATCCGCGATATGGCGGATCGCATCGTACATCGCGGTCCCGATCAGGCAGACTATTACGTGGACGACGATGTAGCACTCGGGTTTCGTCGGTTGTCCATCATCGATCTCGACGGCGGCAGTCAACCCATCCGCAACGAGGACGGCAGTAAGGTACTCGCCTTTAACGGGGAGATTTACAATTACCGTGAACTGCGGGAGCAACTGATCGCGTGCGGTCACACGTTCAAGACGAAGACCGATTCGGAAGTGTTGCTTCACGGGTATGAGGAGTGGGGGGCTTCCCTGCTCGACCGTTTACGCGGAATGTTCGCGTTTGTGATCTGGGATTCGGTTGAAAAGAAGTTGTTCGGTGCGCGGGATATTTTCGGCATCAAACCGTTTTATTATTATCAACGTGGCGGCGATTTCTTTTTCGGGTCGGAGATCAAGTCGTTTTTGTCCCATCCGTCGTTTGTGAAGGAATTGGATGAAAGTAAGTTGCCCGACTGGTTGTGTTACGAGTATCTGCCGATGCGCGAGACCTTTTTCAAAGGGGTCTATAAATTGCAAAACGGCGAGTATATGGAGTATCAGAACGGTGAGTTGACCATTCACAAGTATTACGACGTGGCGGACAAGTTCCGCGCGGATGACGATCCCACCCTCGAACAGTGGGAAGACCATATTACCGACGAGTTTATTGAGTCGGTGGCGGTACATCAGATCAGTGACGTGGAAGTGGGATGTTTCCTGTCCAGCGGTGTGGATTCGAGTTACGTGGTGCGGGAAGTGTCCAAGGTGACCGATTCGGTCAAGACCTTCTCGGTCGGGTACGAGGAAGAGCAGTACAGTGAACTGCCGTACGCGCAGGAGTTTTCGAAGCATATCGGTGTGGAGAATATCTCCAACAAGGTGTCCGCGCAGGAGTATTTTGATTACGCGGGAATCATTCAATATTATATGGACGAGCCGTTGCCCAACCCGTCGGAAGTGCCGCTGTTTTTCCTTGCGAAGAATGCTGCGAAGTACGTAAAAGTGGTGTTGTCGGGCGAGGGCGCGGACGAGTTGTTCGGCGGGTACCCGATGTATTTAGAGGGCGGACATTTCGCGCGGTATGCGAAGATCCCGCGATTTGTGAGAAAAGGGGTCGCGGCGATCGCGCGGCGGTTGCCCGAACGGGTGAAAGGAAAGCGGTTTGCCATCCGCGGTGCGATGTTGCCGTACGAGCGGTTTATGCGTGCCAACTACGTATTCACCCGCGACGAGCGGGCGAAGTATCTGAAGCAGACGGTGAATGCGGCAGATCCCGTCGAGTTATCCCGTCATCATTTTGACAAGGTGGCGCATCTTGACGAGCCGACGCAGTTACAGTACGTGGATATGCAGACGTGGATGTTGTACGATATTCTGCAAAAAGCGGATCGAATGAGTATGGCGAACTCGCTGGAGTTGCGGGTGCCGTTCCTGGATAAAAAGATGCTCGAGTTGGCGGTGACGTTGCCAACCCGTTACCGTATCGACGGAAACGTCACGAAGGTGGCGTTACGTGCGGCGGCGCTCAGGCAGTTGCCCGAGCGCACCGCGCATAAAAAGAAGTTGGGATTCCCCGTACCGCTCAACGATTGGTTGCGGCAGGATGAATACTACAATCGGGTCAAGGTCGCTTTTGAGAGCGATATCGCGGATAAGTTCTTTAACCGCGATGCCATTATGGGTCTGCTGAACGACCACAAAAACGGGGCATCCCGTAATATGAAGAAGATCTGGACCATTTATACGTTTATTTTGTGGTATGAACAATTTTTTGTATTGAACTGATGCAACTATTGTGATACAATACGATAGCCGAAGAGTGTAGAACTCCTTGTCGCTCACTACGGTGACTTTTCGGCATAACGTTCAGTTTCATTATTAAAGTACGCAGTTGCGAGTTGCTTACAAGTCAAAATAGGCAATTTCGAATTGCAACAAGGCATACGAGCGCGGAAATACTATGTGTATTTCAAGCGAAGTATAACACCGTTGCAAAATGAAAGTGCCTTTTTGACCGATGAGGGTTCTGCCCTCTTCGGCTATAAAAATACAGAGTAGAACGACAAGCGTTAAGTGCCGTGCGGACGGGGAGTTGCCGAACGGACGAAGAGAGAATTCTCGCGGTTTGTCGTTCGCATCCCGCTGTTGCATCGGTCAAGAGGTAACGAAATACCCCCTGTTCCGTCAACATCGGAATCAAGGGGGTATTATTATGTCAAAATTAAAGTCGTTACAGACGCTCACCGTCTGCGGTATGCTGGTTGCGCTGGACGTGGTATTGCGTCGGTTGATGGAACTGGGGAACTTAGACAGCAGTTATTCGCTCGCGTTTTTAGCGGTCGCGGTAGCGGCATATTGGTATGGACCGATCGCCGCGGGGTTGGTACACGGACTCGCCGATCTCATCGGGGCGATCTTGTTCCCGAAAGGACCGCCGCATATCGGTATGATGCTTACCGCCGCGCTGATCGGTGTGGTCTACGGGTTGTTTTTGTATCGCAAGACCGATTTTTGGCGGATCGCGGCGGCGGTGGTCACCTGTCAAGGCGTGTGCAGTTTACTGCTCAACTCGTACTGGTTGTCCACGCTGATGTCCAAAGGGTTTGTCGTGCTGATGGTCGGTCGTCTGCCGCAGGTGTGTATTATGGCGGTAATTCAGTTGATACTGCTTCCGCTGTTTTTGTCGCAAATCAAAAAGTTGCCGCTGAAACATTGATACAGGCTCCGAGAACGCATGTCAATCGACGAAAGGAAGGGTAACAAAATGAAAAAACTGATATCGATTTTTTTGTGTTTGGTGCTGCTGATTGGGGTTACATTCTTTACAACATCGATGGTTTCCGCCGCGTCGGTTGATGTCCTGACCTATACCGTCACAAACGGAAAAGTTACCATTACCGATTGCAGCGAAAGTGCATCGGGGTGTTTGGTGATTCCCGACACAATCGGCGGATACTCGGTGACGAGTATTGGAGAGAGTGCTTTTTCCAACTGCAGCAGCTTGACTTCGGTGACGATACCGGAAGGTGTGACGAGTATTGGATATTATGCATTTTCCAATTGCAGTGGTTTGATTTCGATCACGATTCCGGATAGCGTGACGCGTATTGGTCAGGATGCGTTTTCCGGGTGCGAAAATTTGAATGCCGTATATATTACGGATCTTGCAGCGTGGTGTAAAATACTTTTTATCCCCTGTGCTGATGTCTCTTTTTTTGGTAATTCCAACCCATTATATCATGGTGGTGACTTATATTGTAATGATGAACTTGTTACGGATTTACAAATTCCGAAAGGTATAACAAATATTGGTAATGATGCATTTTACGGGTGCGGCAGTCTGACATCGGTAACGATTCCGGATAGTGTGACGAGTATTGGATATCGTGCATTTTCCTATTGCAGCGGTTTGACATCGGTAACGATTCCGGATAGTGTGACGAGTATTGGAACCGGTGCATTTTCCTATTGCAGCGGTTTGACATCGGTGACAATTCCGGATAGTATGACGAGTATTGGCAGTCAAGTGTTCTCCTATTGCAGCGGTTTGACGTCGGTAACAATTCCGGATAGTGTGACGAGTATTGGCAGTCAAGCGTTTTATGGGTGCAACAATTTGAATGCCGTGTATATTACGGATCTCGCAGCGTGGTGTGAAATAGATTCTCATGGTGAACTGTTGTCTTATGCAAAAAATCTCTATCTTAACGGCACATTGCTATCCGGTGATATTGTCATCCCAGAAGGTGTGACGAGTATTGGAAATGGTGCGTTCTCCAATTGCAGCGGTTTGACATCGGTAACGATACCGGACGGCGTAACGAGTATTGGCAGTCAAGCGTTTTCCAATTGCAGCGGCTTGACGTCGGTAACAATTCCGGATAGTGTGACGAGTATTGATACGTATGCGTTTGATTGGTGTGACAATTTGGATGCCGTGTATATTACGGATCTTGCAGCATGGTGTCAGATTGAATTTAAAACTAATTCTTATGACAGATATGAGAGATCAAATCCATTGCGATATGCAAAAAAATTATATTGTAATGATATCCTTGTTACCGAGTTAGAGATTCCGGATGGTGTGACAAGTATTGGTGATTATGCATTTTACTGTTTCAGCGGTTTGACATCGGTAACGATACCGGACGGCGTGACGAGTATTGGTGACGAGGTGTTTTACGGTTGCAGTAATCTGACTTATGTTACGTTGCCAGAAAGCGTGACCAGCATAGGTGCTTATGCGTTCGAGAATTCTTCGGTAATCGATATTGCTTGTTTTGAGAACTCTTATGCCCACACCTATGCGATAAACCAAGGGTTTTCCTACCTGTTTTTGCCTTCCACGCCGGGTGCCCCTACAATTGAAAGTGCAGGGGGAAGTTCGGTAACACTGGCAGCAACTGAAGGATATCAATACAGTATCGATAAAAAAGTTTGGCAGGATAGTCCTCGCTTTGATAATCTTTCACCTTTGACAACGTATATTTTCTACCAACGCATAAAGGCGAAGGATGCTTATGCTTCCAGTTATGCCAGCCCGGGTATGGTTATGACAAAGCCTATCGCTGCGGCACCGCCGGCTCCGATCATCGATAATGTTACTGCCGATTCGATAACGCTGAAAGCGGTAACCGGGTATCAATATAGCAAAGACGGTATTGAATGGCAGGAAAGTCCGTTATTTGAAGGTTTGTTACCGAATACGCTGTATACTTTTTATCAACGTGTGGCCGAAAGCGAAAACGCTTACTTTAGCGTAGCAAGCGCGGCAAGTACGGTGCTGACAAAGAAAAACACATACACGGACGTTGTTCTTAATCCGGATTTGTCCTGTGTAATGGCAACATCAATAAAACTCATAGCTATTGAAGGGTATGAATACAGTCTTGACGGGGTGACGTGGCAACAAAGTCCGCTGTTTAGTGATTTGAAACCGGAAACAGTGTACACATTATATCAGAGAGTTGTGGAAACCGACACAACTTATGCCAGTGATGCAAGTAGTGTGTTAATTGTTACAACGCTTAAAGGATACATGATTTCTTATGATGCAGGCGACGGAAAAAAAGCACCGACACAACAGATTAAAACCGAAGGGATTCCCCTTGCTCTCTCTTTACAAAAACCCACTCGTAATGGATATTCCTTCATAGGTTGGGCAACTTCCCCGACAGCGAATGTTGCCTATGTTGCAGGGGCTGAATTTGCGATCGATGAGAATACAACCCTATATGCTAAATGGTTGAAGATTTGTACGGTTTGCGATGGCGATGGACGGATCATAAACAGTCGTACCTGCGGGTCCTGCGGCGGTTCAGGAAACGGGATGGCGAGCTGTGACAGTTGTTCCGGTAGCGGGGAAAAAACAAAGAGCTGCCCAGTAGGGTGTAACAATGGCACTATCATTATTAATAGTACTACCGTCACTACCGTCATACCATGTTCCACTTGTAAAAGATCAGGATCGATTAGTGTTCCGTGCAGCTCGTGTAGTGGTTCCGGATCCGTTCGAGATACTTCCGGAGTAATCAGTTGCGACAGATGCGGAGGAAGCGGAGAGAACTACTTTTTCTCGACTTGCAGTACCTGTGCCGGCAAAGGTAGGGTAAAAGAATCGGTAGATGCTATACCGGGAACGCCGATCTTTTTGCAAATCACGGCAACATCGGTACAATTGCAAGAAGTAGATTTTTGCGAATACAGTTGTAATGGTAAGGATTGGCAGGATAGTCCGTTGTTTGATGCTTTACAACCGAATGTGACGTATACTTTTTATCAACGTTTTAAAGAAACGGAAACACACAAGGCTTCTCAAAGTTCCTCTGCTACAGCGACCACTGCATTAGAGCATTCTTATAGTAACGCTTGTGATACTTCGTGTAACAACTGCGGTGCGGTCAGAGTGGTCGGTGAGCATACCTATTCGGGCGATGCCGATACGAGTTGTAATTCCTGTGGTGCGTTCGCGTATCCGGGCGGCAACGTTCTGTATCAGGAAGGCGGCAAGTATTATCACGTTATCAACCGCGAGAAAGTGAACGACACCCTTCTGTTCAAGCACACGGACAGCGTATGGTACTACGTAAACAACGGTGTTGTCGATTTCACAAAGACGGGTCTTGTGCTGTTTAACAACGGCAAGTACTTCTACGTGGAGTCGGGTAAGATCAATTTCTCCAAAACAGGTCTTGTACGGCACAGCGACGGCACGTGGTATTACATTAAAAACGGTACCGAAACCAACGATACCTTGCTTGTAAAATATCTTGACGGGAACTGGTACTACGTCGAAAACGGCAAGATCAATTTCTCGAAAACCGGTCTTGTGATGTTTAACAACGGTAAGTACTTCTATGTACAGTCCGGAAAGATCAATTTCTCCAAAACGGGTCTGGTACGGCACAGTGACGGTACGTGGTACTACATTAAAAACGGTACCGAGACGAACGAAACCTTGCTCGTTAAATATCTTGACGGGAATTGGTACTACGTCGAAAACGGTAAGATCAATTTTGGGAAAACCGGTCTTGTGATGTTCAATAACGGCAAGTACTTCTATGTACAGTCCGGTAAGATCAACTTCTCCAAAACGGGTCTTGTCAGACACTCCAACGGTACGTGGTATTACATTAAAAACGGTACCGAGACCAACGATACCTTGCTGGTAAAATATCTTGATGGTAATTGGTACTACGTAGAAAACGGCAAGATCAATTTCTCGAAAACCGGTCTTGTGATGTTTAACAACGGCAAGTACTTCTATGTGCAAAACGGAAAGATCAATTTCTCCAAAACGGGTCTTGTACGACATAGTGACGGTACGTGGTACTACATCAAGAACGGTACGGAAACCAATGATACTTTGCTGGTAAAATATCTTGACGGTAGATACTATTACGTACAAAACGGCAAGATCAACTTTGCGAAAACGGGTAGCGTTTACGTTTCGGGCAAGTATTATACCGTTAAAAACGGTGTCGTGGTTTAAATGACAGTATAAAACAAGAACGGGGCAGTCCGATTTGGGACTGCCCCGTTCTTGTTGATGTTTATTATACTTCGATCGGCATGGTGGCGACGGCGTTTAAGTCGGGACCTGCGGTGTTGCCCGCGAGGTATTCGTAGTAGGCTTGTGCGCCGACCATGGCGGCATTGTCGCCACACAGTGAAAGCGGCGGCAGATACAGTTTGAAACCGCGTTCGGCGGCTGCCGTTTCCATCGCGGTGCGTAATCCCGAGTTGGCGGACACACCGCCCGCGAGGACGAGTGTGGTGTCCCCCGTCCGATCGGCGGCTTTCAGGAAGTTATCCCGCAAGATCGCACAGACGGTGTGTTGGAACGAGGCGGACAGGTCGTTGACGTTTATCGTTTCGCCGCGTTGTTCGGCTTTATGTAACAGGTTGATGACGGCGGTTTTGAGCCCCGAAAAACTGAAATCGTATTCACTGCCGTCCACGTGGGGGTGCGGCAAGGTAAATGCCATCGGGTCGCCCGTTTTCGCGGCTTTGTCCAAATGGACACCGCCGGGGTACGGCATACCCATTGCGCGGGCGGCTTTGTCGAAACATTCGCCTGCGGCATCGTCGCGGGTACGACCAAGTACGGTGAAACGAGTATAGTCTTCCACCCGTACGATATGGCTGTGACCGCCCGATACCACCAGACACAAAAACGGCGGTTTCAGGTCGGGGTGGACGAGGTAGTTGGCGGCGATATGCGAACGCAGGTGATGGACGGGAATGAGAGGCAAGGATGCCGCTTGTGCCAGACCTTTGGCGAAGTTGACACCGACGAGCAGTGCGCCGATCAGACCGGGCGCGTAGGTGACCGCAACGGCATCGATGTCGGCGAGGGTCATTCCTGCTTCGCGTAATGCGTCGCGGGTGATGGCACTGACCGCTTCCGCGTGGCGGCGGCTGGCGATTTCGGGAACGACGCCGCCGTATAAGCGGTGTTCGTCCGCCTGCGACGCGATGCAGTTGGAGAGCATTTCCCGCCCGTCGCGGACGACGGCGGCGGCGGTTTCGTCACAGGAAGATTCGAGCGCTAAAATATTCAACCAAGACACCTCTATCGTGTGTAATAACTGTATATGGCGGCATCCTCTGTGGGATGGCGGTAGAAGTTGGGGCGGATGCCGTCCTTGACAAAGCCTTCGTTTTCGTATAACGCGATGGCGGCGGTATTGGAAACGCGCACTTCCAGCGTGATACGGGACAGGTGTTGCCATTCACGTTTGGCATAGCGTAACAACTGTCGTGCCACACCTTGACGGCGGGTATCCTCGCGGACGGCGATGTTGGTGATATATCCTTCGTCGCCGATATGATGGCAACCGAGATAGCCGATCACTTCCCCGTCGCGTTGTGCGACCAAAAATGCGGCGCAGGAGTTGTGCAGTTCTTCGGCAAATGCCGTTTCGGTCCACGGGTCGGCAAAGCAGGTTTGTTCGAGTTGCGCGATCGCGGGGATATGGGCGGCGGTCATCGTACAGACGGTCATAAGGCTTTGATATCCTCCACCAATTGCGGAATGGCTTCAACCAACGCGTCCCGACATTCGCGGTAGACGTTGAGGTCACGACCGAACGGGTCGGGAATCCCGTCACCGGGGATCGCCATTTTCTCCGGTTTGACATCGTAATAGAACGCTAAACTGACACCGTGTTCCGGAGTCATTACCACGAAGACGTCGTTTTCCTCTGCGATGGCGCGGGTCATCTGGCGCGAACGGTGCGCCGAAATGTCGATGCCGATCTCGTTCATCACGGTTACCGAATGAGGGGTGGCTTCGCCGCCGTCGATGGTATCGGTGCCCGCACCGGTAACTACCGCGTTTTCGATACCGTATTTGGGCAGTTCCTGTTTGAGCAGATATTCGAGCATCGGGCTGCGGCACATATTACCGGTGCAAACACACAAGATGTTCATGGAGTGATCTCCTTTTCCAGATAGTTTTTCAGAGCCGCCATTGAGCAATCACTGATGTAGTGTTCGATCTTGCACGCGTCCTGTGCGGCAACCGAACGGTCGACACCGAGTTGTACCAAAAATTCGGTAAGGATCTTATGACGTTTATAGATCTTATCGGCAACCTGTAAGCCCGTATCGGTCAGGGTGATGAAGCCGTTTTCGTTTACCTGAATATAGCCGTCGCGTTTGAGAAGACCCATCGCGCGGCTGACGCTCGGCTTTGAGTAGCCCATCTGTTCCGCGACGTCGATCGCTCTCACGTGGGCACTTTCGCGGGTCAATATATATACCGTTTCCAAATACATTTCGCCGGATTCTTGCAAAGCCATTGTTCTCTCCCCTTTTTACAAGGTTTCTTGTTCTAAGTAGACCGAAACTTCCCTGTCGGTCGGCGCGAGTTTGACCGACACGCGTTCGCTTTTCGCGGTCGGAATGTTTTTGCCGACAAAATCGGGACGAATGGGTAATTCGCGGTGGCCTCTGTCCACCAGTACCGCTAATTGCAACGAGCGGGGGCGACCGTGACGGAACACCGCTTCGATGGCCGCGCGGGCGGTTCTGCCCGTATATAACACGTCGTCTACCAAAATGACGGTATGGTCGCGCACGTCACACGGGATATCGCATTCCCCTGTGGTGGGTTGGTCTTCTGCGTGGGTGACGTCGTCGCGGTACAGGGTGATATCCAGCGTACCGACAGGGACCCTGACACCTTCAAACTTATACAGGTTTTCCGCGAGTTGTTCCGCAAGCGGGACACCGCGGCGGTGAATACCGAGCAGACAAAGTCCGTCCACACCGCGGTTGCGTTCCAAGATTTCGTGGGTCATACGCGCGAGGGAACGGTGGACCGCCGCCTCGTCCATAATTTTGATCCTGCGTTGCATCGACCTTTCCCCCTATTCACCGTGGAGATGACCTTGTGTGCGCAATGCGGGGAATCCCCATTGCCGCAACACTTCGTACACACCGACCGCGACCGTATTGGACAGGTTGAGTGAGCGGGCGGCATCGTCGTCCAGCATCGGTAACCGTACACACCGTTCGGGGTGGTCGCGCAACAAACTTTCGGGCAAACCTTTGGTTTCTTTCCCGAAGAGCAGATACGCGCCGTCGGGGTACGCGACGTCGGCATAGATGTGGGTGCCTTTGGTGGTGAAATAGAAAAACGGGCCGTCGTTTTTCGCGAAAAAGTCGTCGAGGTTTTCGTAGTACGTGATGTCAAGCAGGTGCCAGTAATCCAGACCTGCGCGTTTTAATTTTTTATCGTCAATGGTGAAACCCATCGGTTTGACGATGTGCAACCGCGTACCGGTTGCCGCGCAGGTGCGGCTGATGTTGCCGGTGTTTTGCGGAATTTCGGGTTCGACCAACACGACGTTGAGCTGAGGCATTCTGCTATCCCCTTTTGTTCTTTATGATATATAGTGTATCACAAAACAGGCGGAATTGCAATCGGTAAAGCCTTAGTGTAAAAATATCGTTGTTTTTTGGTTAATTTAACTAAATTTTATTTTAAAATTCATCTTTTTTATAAAATTATTGGTTATTCTACATAAGTATTGCAATTTTCGTGAAAGTAGTATATACTGGTATCACAGTGTAATGCGTTATCGGTGTTACACCACCACGATCGGAAGGAGTTTTCTTATGGCAGGTACCAAAAAGTCCGCGACGACCCCTTGTGAAAAAGAGGTGTTGCGCGCACAACTGTGCTCGAAACTGATGAACAATTTCTCGGTGACACCCGAACAGGCGACCAACGAGAATTTTTACAACGCGTTGGTTCTCGTGTTGCGTGACCGTATGCGGTCACAGCGGGTGAATTACATTTCGCAGACGCATAAGCAACAGTCCAAGCAGGTGTATTATCTGTGTATGGAGTTTTTGATGGGACGGTCGCTTAAAAATACGTTGTTTAACCTCAACCTGACCGAAGACGTCCGCGCAATTCTCAAAGGGTACGGTATCAAACTGGATTCGTTGTTTGAACTGGAACCCGATGCGGGGCTCGGTAACGGCGGTCTCGGGCGGTTAGCGGCATGTTTTCTGGACGGTCTGGCGACCTCGTCCATTCCCGCGATCGGGTATTCGCTTCTTTACGAATGCGGTATCTTCCGTCAAAAACTCGTAGACGGGTGGCAGACCGAGTTGCCCGATTTCTGGTTGCCGGGCGGCGGTGCGTGGTTATTGCCGCGTCCCGAACTCGCCAAAGAGGTGTATTTTGACGGACATATCCGCGAATGGTGGGACAACGATTTCCATCACGTGGTACACGAAGAACCTACCGTGGTCATTGCGCAACCGTATGATCTGATGGTGGCAGGCAAAGACGGTAAGGGCGTTTCCACCTTGCGGTTATGGAAAGCGACCGCGCCGAGTCTGGATATGTCGCTGTTCAATCAAGGCGAATATATGCGCGCGATGGAGCAAAAGGCGATGGCGGAGGTCATCACCCAGATCCTGTATCCTGCCGACAATCACCGTGAAGGCAAATCGTTGCGGTTGTCGCAACAGTATTTCCTTGCATCCGCGTCGGTGCAGGATATCGTCAAGCGGCATTTGGAGCAGTTCGGTACGCTGGATAATCTGCCCGATATGGCGGCGATCCACATTAACGACACCCACCCCACGCTCGCCATTCCCGAACTGATGCGTATCATGTTGGACGAGTGCGGATATTCGTGGGAACATGCGTGGGATATCGTTTGCCGTACGGTAGCATACACCAATCACACGGTGATGAAAGAGGCACTTGAATGTTGGCCCGAAGACCTGTTCGCGCAACGGTTGCCGCGTATTTACCAGATCGTTAAAGAGATCAACACGCGGTTCAGTGAACAGATGATGGAAGCGACCGGCGGTGACCACGAAAAGGTCGGACGGATGGCGATCATCAGTTACGGGCTGATCAAGATGGCGAACCTGTGTGTGGCGGCATCGCACAAGGTCAACGGTGTGGCGAAGATCCACAGTGAAATTTTAAAAGAGACCGTGTTCCAGGACGCGTACAGTGTGATGCCCGAGAAGTTCTGTAACGTGACCAACGGTATCGCGCATCGTCGGTGGTTGTGCCAGGCAAACCCCGAACTGACGTCGTTTATCACCGATAAGATCGGGGACGGGTTTGTGCTTGATGCGAGTGAACTGGATAAGTTGACCCCGTTTGCGGACGACAAGACGGTACGCGAGGAGTTTATGGCGATCAAGCGTCGCAACAAGGAAAAGTTGGCGGCATATATCCGCAAACACAACGGTATCACCATTGATCCCGATTCGTTGTTCGACGTACAGGTCAAGCGTTTGCACGAGTACAAGCGGCAACACTTGAACGGGCTTAATATTCTGGACACGTATCTGCAACTCAAAGAGAACCCGAATATGGAGTTCGCGCCGCGCACCTACATTTTCGGTGCGAAGTCGGCACCGGGGTATTATCTGGCGAAAGAGATCATCCGTTTCCTGTGCAAGTTGTCCGCCGAGATCGAGCGCGATCCTGCGGTGCGTGACAAGTTGAAGTTGGTATATTTGGAAGATTACCGCGTGACGCTCGCGGAATTGTTGATGCCCGCTGCGGATATCAGTGAACAGATCTCGCTTGCGGGGACCGAGGCGAGCGGTACGGGAAATATGAAGTTGATGATGAACGGCGCGATCACGCTGGGTACGCTGGATGGTGCGAACGTGGAGATCTGCGAACAGGTCGGCGAAGAGAATATGTTCCTGTTCGGTATGCGGGAACACGAGGTCACCGCGCTCAAACAACGCGGATACCGTCCGCAGGACTATTACCGTGACAATGCGCGGATCCGTCGCGCGATCGATTGTATGAACGTCGGGTTCGGCGGACAGTCGTACGGTGAGATCGCGAATTCGCTGGTCAACCGTGACCCGTATATGGTGTTTGCGGATTTCAATGCGTATCAGCAGGCACAGGCTTTGTCGGCGCAGGTGTATGCGGACAAGGATGCGTGGTCGAAGATGGCCTTCTTAAACACCGCGAAGAGCGGGTTGTTTGCATCCGACCGTTCGATTCAGGATTATTCCGATCGCATCTGGAATTGCCGTCCTGTGAAATAAGGTATGTGACGGAGGTAGGGTTTCACCCTACCTCCGTTTTTTCGCTTAAAAAGGTGTGAAAAACACTTGACAGAGGGCGTCGGTGTGTGGTATGATGGTGTTCGCTCGGTGATATGCGGGTGTAGTTCAGTGGTAGAACCCCAGCCTTCCAAGCTGGTTGTGTGG
>CAYSPZ010000034.1:0-18699 GCA_964433065.1 uncultured Eubacteriales bacterium
TATTTTCTTCGGATTGATCACATACATTTCTTTGAAATGATTACATTCAACACTGCGTGTTGATTACATACAAGGCTTACGCCTTGATTTAGAAACAGTTTTCTGCTATACTGTTAATATGAGGTGAGAGTATGAAAGATAATCCGTTGCTTAAATATGCAGAACAGTTGGCGGTTGATATCGAAGCTTTATGCAAATCATTAGAACGCAAAGATAATTCTAATGCAATTTTTCAAATTGGCAAATCTTCTTCAAGTGTATTTGCGAATATTATCGAAGCTCAATATCCTCAAAGCCTACCCGATATGCTTTCTAAATTCAAAATCGCCCGTAAAGAATGTGTTGAAACAGAAAGTTGGTTGAAACTTTTATATTCTAACAATTCTATTGATGAAGAAACTTTTAAAAAGTATAGAAATCTTTGTGGCAGGATACAGCGTATGCTAACTTCCTCTTGCATAACCATTGAAAACAAAATAGATCAAAAAAAGCCGTGAATTTCACGGCTTATTCTTTTTCTTATATGTCTCGGGAATATCCAAAAGGTAGTCGGAAGACACCTTAAAAAAATGACAGAAAGCAATAATATCATCAATGTTCGGTTCGTATTTTCCGCACTCAATATAAGATATCTTTCGCTGTGTTATACCAATCGCTTTCCCAAGTTCTGTTTGGTTTAAGTCGGCATCCTCTCGCAAATTTCGAATCTTTTCGCCAAAAGTCAATTTCATAATTCCACCTCCGACTATATTGTGCCATAGACGGAAAACATCTATAATTGTCGAGAAGGGGGTAATTTTATGGCTGATATGGGGACAAAAGAGGCGGCAGCGGTTTGGGGAGTTTCGCAGCGAAAGGTTCAAGATTTTTGTAGAACTACTACCGACAAAAGAATTACGCAAGATAGAAAGGGATGTCCTTATCACATTCCGAAAGACTATCCAAATCCATTTACAAAGGAGAAAAGAAAATGAAAAAAATAGTGTTAGCAATTTTAGCTTTGGCGATGTGCCTATCCTTAACTGCTTGTGGAGGTGGAAATTATACGATTAATTTACCCTCTGGTAGCACAGAGAGTATGAGCGCGAAAGACTTTGTTGAATTAAAGAAAAACAATCAACTTAAATATTCGAAAGAATATGCTGGTTGTTCTATTAGTGGTTCTGGTAAGATTACCAAAATCGAAAATGGCGTGGCTAATGGGTTTTATTATTACACCAATGAGTATAGTTATTATACAATTACTATTAATGATGAAATAGTGATTTTAACCTTAGAGGAATATTTACCAAGTTGTGAAGTAGGAGATACTGTTGCGTTCAAAGCGGAAGTCCAAGATGTAAAAATGGGAGAGATTTTACTGTTCAATCAAAACGAGAAATCTGCAACGATTACTAAGAAATAGATTTTAAAATATTTCGATTTTTGGAACTTTTCATTCGTGCCATTAAGTTCAAACTTCCCAAAAAAGAACGAAGCAATTGCTTCGTTCTTTTTTATCCATTGCGAAAGCAATAGTATATCATCACACGAAGTGTGTATTCTTTCGCAATGATGAGATACAAAGCGTTCCGCTTTGATGATATGCACGGCTTTGCCGTGATAAACGCGGTCGACGATTGGCAAGGCGGCGCGTCCGCCGCAGACAGAGTCGGGCACCGCAAGAGTACGGGTCGTATGTTCGTGCCTCAACATTAGAAGAAAAGTATTGCAAAACGTCAAAATCAATGTATAATAGAAAAACGGAACAACAGTGTATTTCGTCTTTGGCGAAAGGGATGGCGAGTCGTCATCTTATCACTCATATTTAATCTCATTCGCTGCACAAACCCTACAAAAGTTTTTCTCCGCGCAAATGCGCTCCCGAAAACTTTTGAGTATCGGGCTTGTTCCGCTCAGCCGAAGTGCTCATCGTAGTTACTGCAAGGTTCCGTAAACTTCACCTTGCTTAAATACGATTGCGCGCTTGTCATACAAATTGGTGTTGTTCTGTTACGAGTCGGGAAAGGAGAGTTATATGATCGTTTACAAAGAGATTGCGTCTATCGAGCAGGATTTGGGGGTTTCCGCTAAAACCTTGTACGGCTTGAGCAACAATCTCTCCAAACACTACCACAGTGTTTACATTCCGAAGAGTGACGGAAGCAAACGAAAACTCTCTGTTCCCGATTCAATTTTGAAACGCGTACAGAAATCCATCGCCGACAACATACTTGTTCAATATACGGTTTCAAAATATGCGAAAGCATATAAAACAGGGTCCAGTGTTCAACAAAATGCACGACCGCACATTGGAAAGAAAAAAATATTGAAGTTGGATATCGACGGCTTTTTTGACCATATTTTATATTCACAGGTTAAGGACACGGTTTTTTGCAAAGAAAAGTATTCACAACCCATTCGAATACTTTTAACTATGCTTTGTTATCACAACGATTCGCTCCCTCAAGGTGCGCCGACGTCACCTGCCATTACCAATATTATTATGCGCGATTTTGATGAGAAGGTCGGTGCGTTTTGCAACAAGAAAAACGTAGCCTATACAAGATATTGCGACGATATGACCTTTTCGGGAGATTTTGATGAGAAGGACATTATTAGTTTTGTGAAAAACGAACTGCTCAAACTGGGGTTATTTTTGAAAAGCCGCAAAACCGCGTTAGTTCCCGCAACCAAAAGGCAGTGTGTAACCGGCATCGTCGTTAATGAAAAAATCAACATTACAAAAGAATACAAGAAGAAAATCCGTCAAGAAATGTATTACATTCGAAAATTCGGTTTGAACGAGCATCTAAACCGAATGAATATATCGGATAGAGAGCACTATATCCTGTCACTCAAAGGAAGGATTGCTTTTGTGCTTCAAACCACACCGAATGACAACGAGTTTATGGAATATAAGCATTTTCTCCATTCAATTAGCCGGTAAAACTTGAATGTATCCATTTTGATTTCGCCCTTAAGAACACGGCATACCTCTTTCGAAGTATGCTGTGTTCTTGTTTTTTATTCAGCCGTTTCGTTCTCTCCCCGCTTTATACGGAGTTTGACCCATAATCGAGCGGTATGCACTGATAAAATACGATACGCTGTTATATCCGCAGGCGGTCGCCGCTTCGCTTACCGAACAACCGGTCAGCGTCAGTAACTGCTTGGCTTTGCTGACCCTCGTTCGGTTCAGGTAGTTCTTAAACGTCATTCCCGTTACCTGCTTGAAACTTCTCGAAAAGTAACTGTAACTTATCCCATAACTTTTTGCCAGTTCTTTTTCGTCGATATCCTCGGCGAACGTTTCCCGAACGTCGTTCATCACCGAGTATATCAACCACGATATTTGATTGCTCACCAGCGGCTCATTCGGCGCGTCATATCTAAGTATACTCAGCATAAGTTCCATAATTTTCAGTTTTATGGCTACCTCGGACGCATACCCTCTTTGTTCGAATTCGCTGATAAGCGCGTCAAGCGCCCGTTTTATTCCGCTCTCCTCAAGTTCCGCCTTTTTCCAAAGACACTTGTTTTCTTTGCGGTTGAGCGCAAAGCGCATCGCATATCCCGCGCCCTCATCGCGCTCGGCGAAATCCACGAAAAAACGACGGCGGTATTTTAATGACGTAATAACGGTTCTGTTCGCTTTCACCGGTTACGACGTAATGAATGGCACCTGAGCAAAAAAGACGAGCAGATGGTTGTCCAATGCTCGTCTTTTTTTGTTTCGTTTTTCACTGTGAAATTCTCCCCTTTCTTGACTTTTTTCGACAGAGTGGTATACTGATACATAGGGTAGCGCGACATATCCGAACTCCGTTTTTGAGCGGCGGATTTTCGCTCGACCCTTCGTTAAAATACTCGCCAATACGGGCGTATTGGCTGTGTTTTGTGCCTTGCTCGAATAAAAATCCGCACGCTCAAAAATCTTCGACCTGAAAGCGAGGAGATTTCGAGGGATTTGTGTTCGAGTTGGGCGAAGCAAGGCTTCCGCCTTGCGAGAACAAATTGGACGCAAATATCCGAAAAATAGCCAAAAAGAGCCGAACTCTAATCGGTCAACGTTGCGATTTTACCCTGCGCCTTCGTTATTCTCACTTGGAATACACATAGTATTTCCTCGCTCAAATGCCTTGCCGCAAGCCAAAATCGCGACCGTTGACTTGTATGCAACCCACAAGAGCGGCTTTTTGAGAAAAAACGAAGTTGAGGAGTGCCGATATACGAGCGTATATCAAGCGACGAAACAAAGGTTTTGCCGAAAAGCCGCCTTGTGGGCGGTCAGAGGTTCGGCTCTGTTTGGCTATCCGCTTTAAGGCGGGGTCGGATATGTCGCGCTACCCTACTCGATTGGAGGGGCCTTTATGTTGTTTCGCCGCAAAACTGCTTGTGTGTTTATGCTCACGGTCTGTTTGCTCATTGCCGCGTGTGTGCCCGTGGCAGACGTGAAAACGGATTCTATCGTAACAACAACCGCAACAACAACCGCCGTTACCACTACCACCACAACTACTGCAACGGTACCGACGACAACGACCGCCAAAGCAACGACGACCGCGACGAAAAACGTCGCCGCGCCGACTACGCAGGTGAGCGTCACGTTAGACCCCACTTATTCGCGGCTTCTGTTGGTCAACGCGGATAATCCGTTGCCGTCGGATTACGACAGCACGGGTAATCTCACCACCGTGGATAAGCGATATATC
Source organism: uncultured Eubacteriales bacterium (assembly GCA_964433065.1). GTDB lineage: Bacteria > Bacillota > Clostridia > Oscillospirales > Acutalibacteraceae > RGIG3009. The sequence goes on from CAYSPZ010000034.1 coordinate 4,695, forward strand.
AACGGCAGTTTGAACCAGGTGGACAAAGGGATCCATCCGTATTTGATGGCAATTTGAAAGCGGCATGGGCAGACGGGGTGCAACTGTACGTCCGTTCCCCCTACCGTTCGTATAACACGCAGAAGTACTTGTTCAACAAGAAAGTACAACGCGTGATCAACGCAGGTACACCTGCCGACCAAGCGGAAGCGGTCGCCGCGCAGGCGGTTGCCCGTCCCGGTACGAGCGAACACCAAACGGGGCTTGCAATTGACTTTAACATCGCGGATTCCGAGTTTGAGCAGATGCCCGCGTACGGGTGGATGAAAGAACATGCCGCCGATTACGGGTTCATTATGCGGTATCCGAAAGATAAGATCGATATCACGGGCGTGATGTACGAGTCGTGGCATTGGCGGTTTGTGGGTATCAACGTCGCCAAAGAGATCAATACGCTCGGTGTTACGTTAGAAGAATATCTGGCACTGAAAAACGCTGAATAATGAAAGAGGTCGCATCCGTTCGGATGCGACCTCTTTTTGATCACAGTGTAAAGTCAAACAGTTGTTGCGAAACGACCATCTCACTGTTCGGATGGCTTTGCAGGAACGAAACGGGCATAAACCGCGATTCGTCTTCCAACGCGATCTTACGGGCGATACCCCACTGCCAACCGCAATACAGGTACACTTTGAGCACCCGCGCTTTCAACAGTTGTTTCATACCCAGCGTCACGCAACGTTTCGGGAAGATGTCGAGAGCGCCGCCGATCTTGTTCGCGCCGTTGTTGACGACCGTTTCACGCGCGATATCCAGACACCGTATACCGATATTTTTGTACTGTTCGTCGGTGATGTCCTCGTCGGGCAACGCAGGTTCGTTAAACGCAATATGACCGTTGATACCGACACCTGTAAGGCAGATATCCACTTTACCGAGCGATTCAAACAATGCGTCGATCTCGGCTTCTTTGCCCGGTTCGGGGAACAGACGTTGTTCTTCGGGCATCACCAGTTCCGGATCGATCTGCGAATACAACAACCGATCCATCGTCGCGTGGAAACTGAGCGGATTGTCGTATGCGATGGTCTGATCGTCATCCACCAGATATTCATCCATATTGATGAACCAACAATCTTTCAAACTGATGCGTTCCGCGTTGACGATACGGACCAGTTCGGGATATTGTTTGATCGGTCCGACGGGACAGATGATCACCGTCTTCTCGTTTTTGCGATTGTTTTTGAGAATGACATCCGCCATCAAGCGCGCCATTTCGACGTACATTTCGTCTTCCGTCGCCGTTACGCGAAACGGAATCTTACTGTTTGCTTGCCACTCTTCTTTGGGGCAAGTATAGGTTTTAAGCACCGTTATCATCCTTTCTCAACGACCTTCGATTACATAACCGACTTCGTTCAGTAACCGCTCGAAATAGGCTTTCGCGTGTACGATATCCTCGATCTGTTTCTCGCCGTCGATCTCGCATTCGATGGTCAGATAGCGATCGTACCCGAGTTCTTTCAACTTGGTAAACACGGCGCGGAAATCGACGTGTCCGTCACCGATGCGTTTTTCCTCACCGAGCACGTACGGGTCGGTCGGGGGTACACCGTCTTTACCGTGGAAGTTACGGACGTATTTTCCCATCGTATACAGCGCGTCAACCGGGTTGGCGAACCCGTACATCAACATATTGGCGGGATCCAGATTGACGTACAGGTTATCCGCTTTGGAATCCAGGATCAGCCGCAATAACACGACCGGTGATTCGCCGCCCGTTTCGAGCAACACGTTGATACCGATCTCTTTACAAAACGCACAATATTCCCGTATCAACGCAACCAGTTCGGTATACGTTTCATCAAAGGGATTGTTGGGAACATATCCGCCGTGAACGATCACGTCGGGTATACCCGCGTTGCGGGCAAAAACGGCGGCATCTTTAATATACGCCATACGACTGTCGCGGTATTGCGGAATGTTAAGACCTGAGGTCTTGAACCCTTCCAGATTATCCCATACGGTGGCGGTATCGTTAAATCCGCAGAACTGCGCCGAAATGTCAATATTGTATTTCTGCGCCGCGTTTTTGATGATTGCCGCATCCTGTTCGGTATACCGTTCGGGTTTAAAAACCAGTTGGCAGGACGTGAAGCCCATATCGCGCAGATCGGCAAAGCGTTTGTCCGCTTGTGTGATATCGGAAATGCGAAGTAATGTTCCGAGTTTCATATGCCGCCCCTCATTTTACGCCGTTTTTGATCTCGGCGATGGTTACGGGACGGTTTTCTTTCGCGGAAATGACCATCGCGTCGATGACCGCTTGACAAGCCAGACCGTCGTCGATATCGGAGATGAACGGATCGTCGATACCCGCCGTCATATCGGTAAAGGTCTGGGATTGGGTACGGCAATAATCGTCGGGCGGTGTGATCATTTCGGTTTCTTTGGTTTGCGCGTCGGTAAATTTGAGATAGGTTTCGTCGCCGCAGAAGAATTCCAGACGACCTTTTTCGCCGTAGATTTCAAAACTGATGAGCGCACCCAGCGTGGTCGCTACGCGCGACAATTCGATGGTACAACCGACACCGTTTTCCAGCACGGCGTTGACGTTGCACCAGTCATCGGTATCGACCGGACCAAACGCGTCGCTGTCTTCTTCCTGACGTTCGTGAATGAAGATACCCGTCTTGGCATAGACCTCTTTGAATTCTTCACCCCAGAAACGCACCATATCGATCATATGGGAACCGAGGTCACCGAGCACACCGGAACCTGCGCGCGCATTATCGAAACGCCATTCGCGTTTACGACCGGGCCACAGACCGCTGTCTTTAATACAGCGAATGTAAACGTGGTACATTTTACCCACTTTACCTTCGGTTATCAGCGTTTGCAACATACGGGTGTACGGACGATAGCGCCAACTGAGACATACGAACGAGGGAATGTTATGTTCGTGGGTAAGATCGGCAAGTTTTTGTACCTCGCCGTAGTTCATACCGACGGGTTTTTCGATACTGTACGGTTTACCCGCCAATACCGCCGCTTCGGCGATCTCACAGTGAACACTGTTCCAGGTCGCGATATCTACCGCGTCTACCTGATCACACGCAATCAGATCGCGATAGTCGGTAAAACGACGTTCCGCGGGAATGCCGAGCATATCCCCCGCCGTGTTTAATTTGGTTTCATCGATGTCGCAAACCGCGGTGATCTCGCAGTTTTTGACATTCTGATATTCGGGCCAGTGCGCCCAATACATCGCAATATTACCGGTACCGATAATGCCAATACGAACTTTTTCCATACAGAACACGTCCTTTTCTACAAAGTTAACTCTATTATACGCACGTAATACGGTATGTCACAATTGACAAAACCGTCTGTTTATTGTAAAATACCGTCATAGTCTTTTTTGAAGAAAAGAGGTCAACGACAATGAATGTGAAGTACAGCGACCTTTGTTCGTTGGATTTTTCCTTCCGCAATATCACCTCTTACCGTACCAACGTAGACGATCACACCGTTTACGATTGCGAAGAAAGCGGCCGTACCAAGCATCTGATCTACTATCAGTTGAAAGATCGACGGCATTACTGCCTGGGAGACCGTCATCTTCTCACCCTGCAACCGGGCGAGATCCTGTTTTTACCGCACGGTGTACGATACCGTTCGTTCGTGGAAGAGAATGCAATGGCGGAAGGGATCGGCGTATCGTTCAATATGGTGACCGATATGGGGTTACCCGTCTACATTGACGAGGGGATCCGTTTGCTCACCTGTGACGATCCGCACCGTCTGCTCAAACGGTTTGAACGTATCCTGTATTCGGTACACAATCCCAACGAAAACGTGTTGCGGTTGAAAGGCGAACTGTACTCGTTGCTGGATATGTTATTTGCGCAAAGCAAACAACGCACCGAATTCAAAAGCACGTTCGGAGATATTTTACAGGTGGTGCAGTTGCTTGAAAATCATCCCGAACAAAATCTGTCGGTCAAAGAGATGGCGGATATGTGTCTGATGAGCGAATCGTCCTTTTTACGCAAATTCAAGGAGTATTCGGGCGGTGTATCCCCCATCAAATACAAAAACCGTATCCGTTTGATCTTAGCGGAAGAGTTTGCCGATTCGGCATTGACACTCGGCGAGATCGCGGAACGGTTGGGGTTTTACGACGCGGCACATCTGAGCAAATTTTACAAACAAGAAAAAGGATACACCCTAAAAAAGCAGGATAATCTCCACTGAAGCGGTTGCTTTTAACGTGAAAGTTGTGTATAATAAAGTCAAAGGAGGCTACGAATATGATTGTTGATACCTTTGAAAACCGCGCACGGTACTGCGGTATTCATCCGCGTTTTGAAAAAGCATTTCAGTTTATGGAAAAAGCAGTAGCGGAAAATTTACCGGCAGGTCAGTACGAGATCGACGGCAAAGATATTTACGCGTTCATCTCGGAATATGAAACCGCCGTGCCGAAAGACCGCGTGTTTGAAGTTCACCAAACCTATATCGATATCCAGTTTATGTTGCAAGGTATCGAGACTATGTGGGCGGCGGACATTCAAAAAGGCAGTTTGTGCAAACCGTACGATCCCGCGATCGAAGCCGCGTTTTACGAGTGCGGCGAAAACACCTGCGCTCTCGTTTTGCAAGAAGGCGACTTCGCCGTCTATTTTCCGAACGATCTGCACAAGCCGTCACTCGCATACAACAGTCCCGCTCCCGCTAAAAAAATGGTTGTAAAAATCAAAGTGTGGTGAAACGAGAATGTCCCAAATCATCGAAAAGATCAAAGAAAGCGCTGAAGAAGATTTTCACGACGCCGTTGACCATATGCCGATACTGGCATGTATCCTGTTGGTGTTACGCAACGTCGCGGTGCTTTTGTCCTCTGCCTTGTTCTTTCTCTCGCTTTTTCTTCCCGACTGGCGGCACACGTTCAAAGCGATCGCCTATTTCTGCGGCGCCGCCGCATACCTGCTGGAGTGCTTGTTGCTGACCGACTGTTTCCGTACCAAAGTCCCTCATCACGAGATGTTTATGGTATACTCGTTCGGTCCGCTGTACATCCTGCTCGGTTTAGACTACATATTATGAGAGAAACGACCTGGTTACAGGTCGTTTTTCTTTATCCGATCAGACGGCGGCGCATTTCCTGCAAGATCACCCGTTCCCGACGGGATACCTGCACCTGTGTCATACCGAGTTGTTCGGCGGTCGCCTGTTGCGTCTGTCGCTTAAAATACCGCAACACGATGAGTGAACGATCGTGTTCGGGCAATTCTTCCATAACTTGTTTCAACGCTAAACGGTTGGTGATCCATTCTTCCGGCGCACAAACGGGAATGTCGGTTTCGGTGGCATCGTCATCCTCCCCCGTTCGGGTAAGCGAAAGCGGCGGCAGGGACGCGCACAGCGCTTCTGCCGCCTGTTCACGTTCTACACCGAGTCTTACCGCCAATTCGGTAACCGCCGGTTCTCTTCCGTTTTCGCAAAAAAACGCTTCCCGTTCTTTGGTGGCGCGTAAAGAGAGTTCTTTCAGCGAACGACTGATCTTGACCGAACCGCCGTCGCGAAACAACCGCCGCATTTCTCCCAATATCACCGGAACGGCATAGGTGGAAAATTTCAGTCCCCGTTCCTCTTCAAACGCATCGACCGCCTTGACAAGTCCCATACATCCCGCTTGAAACAGATCGTCGTACTCCACACCGCGGTTGTGAAACCGGCGTGCGCAACTGTGTACCAACCCGATATTCGCGCAGATCTTCTCGTCGCGAGTACTCACACCGTTTTCGCCTGCCGTTCACGAACTGCTATGTATTTTTCCATCGTTACGACGGTACCTTTTCCCGCTTTGGAGGATACCCGCAATCGGTCGGTAAAACTTTCCATCACCGAGAAACCGAGTCCCGAACGATCGTCACCGCCCGTCGTATACAACGGTTCCATCGCCTGTTCGACGTCGTCGATACCGCAACCGCGATCGCGGATCTTGATCACCGTTCGTCCGTCCGCATACAGTCGCATTTGGATGGTAATGTTGCCGATCGTATCGCGATAGGCATGAACGATACAGTTGGTCACCGCCTCCGATACGGCGGTGCGCAGGTCTGCCAGTTCATCTACGGCGGGGTCGAGTTGCGCCAAAAACGACGCGACCACCGACCGCGCAAAACTTTCATTTGCCGAACGGCTGGGAATGACCAGTTTCATTTCATTGATAGGTGTTTTCATCTTCGTACCTCCCGTTTTTGTCTGTGGATCGCCTGCGGTTCCTTTTCCCATACAGGCAGTTTTTCAAGACCTGCCAATTTCATAACGCGTAATAACCGATCGGATGCGCCGACCACCAACAAACGACCGCCGCGCGCCGCCATCAGTCGGTACCGTCCCATGATCAGACCGATCCCCGAACTGTCCATAAACGTGACCCCCGCGAAATCCAGTTTGAGCGATTTGGCGGTGGAACGTTCGATCGCACCGTCGACCTGTTCGCGCATCGAACGCGCGGCATGGTGGTCCAATTCGCCCGATAACCATACGGTGATCTCCTGCGGTGTCACATCCATTCGCATGACCATAGTTCTTCCTCCTTTGTTCTCGTCCTCTCTATCATATCGGCTTGTCCGCGCGTTTTTACGGGAATCCCGCCGTCGTTTTTATACTTTTTATGGCGGTTGACAAACCCGCTTTGATGGCATAAGATTATGAGTGTACCTGTTTTTTAAAGTTCGATTAATGTTGTGTTTGTATAGTTTTGGTAAAGGTGGGATCGTATGCGCATTTTATTAGCCGAAGACGAACGTGCGTTGTCCCGCGCGCTTGTCAAGATCTTTGAAAATCATCATTTTTCGGTCGATGCCGTTTACAACGGTGAAGATGCCCTCACCTACCTGGAAGCCGGCAACTACGACGTTGCAGTATTGGACATTATGATGCCGAAAATGGACGGCATTACCGTATTGACCACCCTTCGCGCGCGTCACGATCCCATTCCCGTTTTGCTGTTGACCGCACGGTCGGAAGTGGAAGATAAAGTACGCGGATTGGACAGCGGTGCCGACTATTACCTGACCAAACCGTTTGATACGCAGGAACTGCTTGCCGCCATCCGCGCCATCACCCGCACCCGAACGGGGACCTCTTCGGTACTGACGTTCGGTAACCTTTCGCTTGACCGCTCGACGTTTGAACTGTCTTCCCCATCGGGGAGTTTTCGGTTGGCAAACAAAGAATTCCAAATGATGGAACTGTTTATGTCCAATCCGCACACCATCCTGTCGGCGGAACGGTTTATGGAACGCATCTGGGGATTGGACAGCGATGCCAAGATCAACGTAGTATGGGTATATATCGCCTATCTGCGCAAAAAACTCACGGCCCTTGGCGCCAACGTGCACATCAAGGTGTCGCGAAACGTCGGATATTCCTTGGAGGAAACGGTATGATACGCAAACTCAAACGCAAGGTGATCTTGCTGACGATGGGGGCTTTGTTGATCCTGCTTACGGTATTGATCGCCGCGATGAACCTCATCAACTATCACTCGGTTGTGATCGAAGCCGACAATACCCTTTCATTTTTGTCCCAAACAAGCACCCACATTCCGCCGATCGGGAACGATCCGAGCGGCGGTCGGATACCGCCGCACCTTTCCCCCGAACTGCCGTTTGAATCGCGGTACTTTACCGTAATATTGGGAACGGACGGCTCGGTCATCAAGGTGAACGTCGATAAGATCGCGTCGGTTGACGAAGCGGCGGCACAAACGTATGCCGCTATGGCGCTTACAAAGAGGGCGAACAACGGTTTCATCGGACGGTTCCGCTTTGCGAAAACGGCGGGCGAGAATTCGGTGCGTATCGTATTTTTGGACTGCACACGTCAACTGGACGCGTTCGATCGCTTTTTGACCATCAGTTTGATCATCGCATCGTGCGGTTTTGCGGTGGCATTGATCGTCATTTGGATCTTGGCGGGACGGATCACGCGCCCGATCGCCGAAAGTTACGAAAAGCAAAAGCGGTTTATCACCGATGCAGGGCACGAAATGAAGACACCGCTTACCATCATCAATGCCAACACCGAGTTGTTGGAGATGGAACTCGGCGACAACGAGTGTTTGACCGATATCCGTTCGCAAAGTCAACGTCTGGCATCCCTCACCAACGATCTCGTTCTGCTCTCCCGTATGGAAGAAGCGGAACAGTCGTTACCGATGATTCCGTTCCCGTTGTCCGAAGCGGTCGCTGACACGGTACAGGAATTTGAAGCATTGGCGCATACACAGGGAAAAGAATTTGTGTGCCGCGTACAACCGTTGTTGTCGTTGAACGGCAACGATCAATCCATTCGTCGTTTGGTCACGTTATTGTTGGACAACGCTTTAAAATATTCGCCGTACGGCGGGACGATCATCTGTGAGTTGAAGCAAAGTAACCGCGGCATCCATCTGCACGTGTTCAACACCACCGAAACCGACGTTGATCCGCAGACACTCCCGTTTGTGTTCGATCGATTTTACCGTACCGATCCTTCGCGCAATTCCGAAACGGGCGGATACGGCATCGGTCTTTCGGTGGCAAAAGCGATCGTTACCGCCCACGGCGGTAAGATCTGTGCCACCACAAATGATCGCCGCTCGTTCCAGATATCCATTCTCTTTCCGCACTGATCAAAAACGCGTATTCGCAAGGCAAATGCGTCATCGTAGTCAGTCACTCTCCGCAGGTCGCGTCGATGTGCGACCGCACTTATGAGTTGGTACGGATCACTTCCAAAGCCAAAAAACCTCGCTGAAAGAACCGCCGACAATAAAATTGCCGGCGGTTCTTTTCAGTTGAATAAGCGTGTTAAATTTTCGATCCATTCCACGATCTTAAATCGTACCGCAAACCGTTTGCCGCCTTTCACCGCTTGTTGTTGCTCTGAGTTTAATACGTCTTCCAGCGACTGTTTATCGGTCGCCGCCGAAACGCAAAGCGGCGGATACATCACGCACCACCAATTGTGCCCTTCCCCACTCCCGATGGTGATGCGTACCGCATCGTAGTTACCTGCGGGGAAGGTGTACTCTCCGTACGTGCGGGTGGTAAAATACATTTCTGTCACCTCAGCGGCAACCGTATAGGTATACCCCTGTTCGTACACGCATTGCTGTGCGGTCTGTTGCAGTTGCGGTAGCACCTCTTCCAACCGCCCACGCGCCGTTTTGGAATCGGTCACCCCGTTAAGCAACCCCGCGCCCGTTTCGGTGACCGCGTCCCGAACCAATAGTTTGAGTGCTTGATCCTCTTCACTGTCGGAGTTTGCCAGAATATGTACTCTGAGCACCGACCGTTCGATCCCCTCACACGTTTTGGAAAAGGATACCGTTTGAAACAAAAAAGCGAGTAATAGTCCGCAAGCGAGTGCTTTGGTCCATCGATACATAAAAAACCGTCCTTTCTCATACAGAGAATGGACGGTTTTTGTTTGTTTATTCAAGAATTTCGTATCGAATCCCATCACACGGTCGGCACAAAAAGGTTTGCGGATAATCGGGCAACAATGCCGCCGTCGCGCGGTTTGCCGCCGCGTCGTCGTCAAACAACCCGAACACCGCCGACCCGCTTCCCGACAATGCCGACGCGATTGCACCGTACTCTTCCATTTGTCGGCGGATACGTGCCGTATGCGGTAGGTTCAACGGTCGTTCAAAACTGTTACCCACCGTTTCGGAAAGACCGATCAGATCCCCCCGTGCGATCGCGCGACACATCCCGTCGGTATCGGGATGCTCCAACCGATCGGCAGTATCGAGCAGACGATACGCTTCGGGGGTGGATACGCCATCCTGCGGTTTTGCGATCACCACCGTACAGGGCGGTATCGCCGAAAGCGGTGTCAACTCGGTCCCGATGTCGGTACACAATACCGTGCCGCCGCGTATGCAAAACGGAACGTCCGCACCGATCGAGGCACCGATCTCGCACAACGCGTCCGATGACAGGTTTGCTTTTGTCAGCACGTTTAAAGCAACCAGTACGGCGGCGGCATCACTGCTTCCGCCCGCGAGTCCCGCCTGTGAGGGAATGCGCTTTTCAACCGTAATGATAAACCCGTCGGTCGTTTTCGTCTTTTCGCGAAACAATGCCGCCGCACGGTAGGCGGTATTGGTCGTGTCGCACGGGATACCGCCGTCACAGGACAGGTAGATCTCACCGTCGTCGGCATACGCGACCGTAACGGTATCGCACAGATCTACCGTTTGCATCACCGATTCGAGCAGGTGATAGCCGTCTTCGCGACGTCCCACGATATCCAGTGTCAGATTGATCTTCGCAGGTGCAAAGGCACGTACTTTCATTTGGTCTCCCCCGTACATTCTTGCACGAATTCTTTGATCCGCTTCATCGCTTCGGTGATGTGGCGGATGGAATAGCAGTAGGAAATGCGGACAAACCCTTCGCCGCAATCGCCGAACGCATTACCGGGTACGACGGCGACGTGTTTTTCCAATAACAAGCGGTGACAGAATTCCTCCGACGATAAACCGGTGACCGCCACCGACGGAAACACGTAGAACGCGCCTTCGGGTTCAAAGCAGGAAAGACCCATCTTGCGCAATTCTTCCACGATAAACCGTCGCCGCGAATCGTAATCGGCGCGCATCATCTCGACGTCCTCGTCCCCGTTATTCATCGCCTCGATCGCCGCATACTGCGCGGTGGTCGGTGCGCTCATCAGTGCGAACTGATGCAGTTTGGTAATCATTTTGCAGATCGGCGCGGGGGCGCACACGTACCCGAGTCGCCACCCCGTCATCGCGAACGATTTGGAGAAGCCGCTGATATAAACGGTGCGTTCCTGCATTCCCTCGATCGACGCAAAACTGACGTGCGGCTCGGTGCCGTATGTAAGGTCCCCGTAGATCTCGTCGGACAGCACCAGAATATCGGTACCGCGCAACACGTCAGCGATCGCTTCCAGATGTTCGCGGCGCATAACCGCACCCGTCGGGTTGTTCGGGTAGGGTAACACCAACAACTTGGTCTTCGGGGTGATCGCCGCTTTCAGCGCTTCGGGGGTCAGGCGGAACGCGTCTTTGGCTTCGGTCACGATCGGTTTCGGGACGGCACCCGCCATCTTGGCAAGAGGTGTATAGCACACGAATGCCGGTTCGGGAATGAGTACCTCGTCCCCCTCTTCCAGCACGGTGCGCATACACAGGTCGATACCTTCACTGCCGCCGACCGTTACCAGTATCTCCGATTTGGGATCGTAGGTCAGACCGATGTGACGGTTCACATATCCGCCGATCGCTTCGCGCAACGCAAACAGACCCGCGTTGGGGGTGTACCACGTTTTGCCTTTTTCAAGCGATTCTATGCCCTTTTCCCGAATATGGAACGGGGTCGAAAAGTCAGGTTCACCGATCGACAACGAGATGACGTCGTCCATCTCGTTGGCAATATCAAAGAAACGGCGAATGCCCGACGGTTTCAGATCCGTCACCGTTCGGTTAATGAGTTTCTGATAATCCATAAATCACATAAGTCCTCTCTCGTCCTGTGTTTCGCCGAGGAACATCACGTTGTTCTCCTTATAGCGGCGCAATACGAAATGTGTGGCGGTGGAAATGACCGAATCGAGAGTCGATAACCGTTTTGCCACGAATGCCGCAATATCCTGAAACGATCTGCCGTTGACACGTACCGACAGGTCGTAGCCACCGGACATCAGGTACACGCTTTCCACTTCGTCAAACGCCATCACCTGTTCGGCAATTCCTTCAAAACCGATATCGCGGCGCGGCGTCACTTTCAGTTCAATGATGGCGGTCACGTTCTGTCGATCGGTCTTGTCCCAATCCACCACCGCTTTGTACGCGCGGATCGCGCCGCACTTTTCGAGCGCGGCGATCTGTTCTTTTACTTCCCGCTCAGAAATACCCAGCATCGTTGCCAGTTGCGTATCGGTCAACCGTGCATTTTGATCCAGTAATCTCAATAATTTATCCACGATAAGTCCCTCCGTGAAAAAAAGATACTTTTTTTACAGTATATCACACATTTTCGTAAAATAAAGTATTTTCTTATAAAAGTTTTTGTGGTATACTGTAAAAAAAGCAAAAAGGACGGTTATACAGTATGCGAGCAGTTATTACGGTTATCGGCAAAGATATGGTCGGCATTTTAGCCAAAGTATCCGCCGTCTGTGCCGATCACGGCATCAACGTGTTGGAAGTAACGCAATCCATTTTACAGGATATGTTTGCGATGATCATGATGGTGGATATCGAAAAAAGCGACATCCCGTTCACCACATTCGCCGACGAACTTACCGCGCTCGGCGCTTCGATGAACCTGTCGGTCCACACGATGCATGAGGATATCTTCAATTCGATGCACACCATCTGAACGGAGTGAACGGTTATGTTAAATGCACACGATATTTTAGAGACCATCACGATGATACAGGAAGAGAACCTGGACGTCCGTACCATCACGATGGGCATCTCGTTACTCGACTGTTGCGACAGTAATATTGATCGCACCTGCGAACGCATCTACGAAAAGATCACCAACCGCGCCCGTAATCTGGTAGCGGTCGGTGAACAGATCGAAAAGGAATTCGGTATTCCGATCATCAACAAACGCATTTCGGTCACCCCCATCGCAATGGTATTGGCGGCTTGCGAGAAAAAAGAACCGCTGAAGATCGCGTTAACGCTCGAAAAAGCGGCGATTGCTTGCGGTGTCAACTTTATCGGCGGCTATTCCGCTCTCGTGCAAAAGGGATTTGCCGCAGGGGATGCCGAACTGATCGAAAGTATCCCCGAAGCACTCGCCTGTACCGATCACGTTTGCTCGTCGGTCAACATCGGTTCCACCAAAGCGGGTATCAATATGGATGCCGTCGCGATGATGGGGCGCGTGGTCAAACGTGCCGCCGAACTGACCGCTGACCGCGATTGTATCGGTCCTGCGAAATTGGTGGTATTCTGTAACGCGCCCGAAGACAACCCGTTTATGGCGGGTGCGTTCCACGGTCCCGGTGAACCCGATTGCGTGATCAACGTCGGCGTTTCGGGTCCCGGTGTAGTTCGCGCCGCCCTCGCCAAAGCAGGTGACTGCGACCTGACCGCCGTTGCGGACCTCATCAAACGCACCGCGTTTAAGATCACCCGTATGGGTCAGTTGGTCGCCAAAGAAGCGTCCGAACGCTTGGGCGTTCCGTTCGGTATCGTCGACCTCTCACTCGCCCCCACCCCCGCCGTCGGCGATTCGGTCGCCTACATTCTCGAAGAAATGGGTCTGGAATGTTGCGGCGCTCACGGCACCACCGCCGCTCTTGCCCTGCTCAATGATGCGGTTAAAAAAGGCGGTGTGATGGCATCCTCCCACGTCGGCGGTCTGTCGGGCGCGTTCATTCCCGTCACCGAAGACGCGGGTATGATCGCCGCCGCCCGCTCGGGTTGTCTGCGCATCGAGAAATTAGAAGCGATGACCGCCGTTTGTTCGGTGGGCTTAGATATGATCAACATTCCCGGCGACACCTCGCCCGAGATCATTTCCGCCATCATTGCGGACGAAGCCGCCATTGGTCTTATCAACTCCAAATCCACCGCCGTTCGCGTCATTCCCGCCATCGGCAAACAGGTGGGTGACGAACTGTCCTTCGGCGGTCTGCTCGGCGGCGGTCCGGTTATGCCGGTCAACACCGCCTCCCCCGCACGACTCATTCACCGCGGCGGACGCATCCCCGCCCCGTTGCAAAGCCTTAAAAACTGATAAAAAGCCGTCGAGCAATAGCGTAATGTTCTTAGCGGAGTTTATCAAAAGAGACCGTCAACAAGCGCGTTGACGGTCTCTTTATCGTGTTACAGTGGGTTTGGGCTACCGCCCAAGTGCAATTGTGCATACAAATGCGATGCTGGTTCTCTTTACTATTTATACGGATAAATCTAATGGGAGATCACTTATATCCTTTAGTCTTTTCCCTTCAACAAGCATATTGAGCGTTTCTA
>CAYSPZ010000035.1:0-18213 GCA_964433065.1 uncultured Eubacteriales bacterium
TCGATTTGTTTGAATCTTCAATTAAAAAGTGTTGCACTTAGTTTGACAATTCATCGTGTAAAACATCTTGTATTTCCACATAAAATATGGTAAACTCTTAATAAGTATGTAAAAGTGAGGAGGTGGTACGATGGATCGTCGTGCGATTGGTGTTTTTGATTCCGGATTGGGTGGACTGTCTGTTGTCCGCCACCTGTCTGAACGGTTACCGCACGAACATATCGTGTATTTCGGAGATACCGGCCGTATCCCGTACGGTACGCGCAGCCCCGAAACGATCGAGCGGTACGCGCGACAGGATTGCCGCTTTTTACTGAGCCAAGACGTCAAATGCATCATCGCCGCTTGCGGCACGGTCAGTTCGGTCGCGGATTCGGTGTTGCAACAACTGCCCGTTCCCGCGATGGGTGTGGTACAATCCACCGCACAGGCGGCGCTTCGCGCTACTAAAAACGGTCGTATCGGTATTTTGGGTACCAGCGCCACCGTGCGATCCGGCTCGTTTCATCGCGAGCTCACCGCCCACCGACCTGACGCTCAGGTGTTTGCCACCGCCTGTCCGTTGTTTGTGTCGTTGGTCGAAAGCGGATGGATCGAACGGGATAACATGGCGGCGATCGAGGTCGCCAAACGATACTTGCAACCGTTTATCGAACAACAGGTGGATACGGTCATTTTGGGTTGTACCCACTTCCCGTTACTTGCCCCGATCCTGTCCGACCTGTTAGGGGATACCGTCACATTGATCGATTCGGGCGCGTGTACGGCGGGCGCGTGCGCCGAACTGCTCACGCAGACCGATGCGTTGAACGATCAAGAGACTGTGGGCGAATGTCGCTTCTTTGTCAGTGACCGTCCGTCTGATTTCAGCGCGGTCGCAGAGCGATTCCTCGGCAAGACGGTCAAAGAAAACGTCACACTGGTCAATGTGGAGAAGATCGAACAATGAAAGTAACCGTAACCGTGACGTCGACACAACGTGTGGACGACGACAGTACCACCGAAACGTTTCATACCGTCGGTGAATGGGAGATTGCTTCCCACGCGATGCGTTTGACCTATGCCGAACCGTCGGATACGGCGCAGACCACCGTGTTGCTTTTGGGCGAACGGGTACATATTCGCCGCAAAGGCGAATGTGAGGTGCATTGGATATTAGAGGATAACGCTACCCATTCCTGCCCTTATCAAACCCCTTACGGCATATTGCCGTTTCAAATTACCACCAAGCAGATTCAAAAACAAGTAAACGAAAAAGGCGGTCGCCTGTTCCTGTCCTATCGATTGGATGCGGGAAGCGGTACGACCGAACACGAAATCGAAATTCTGATCAAGGAAGTGTCCTGATTTATGGCAAATATAGTCAAACAAAGCGAACAACAATTACGCAAAGCGATTGAAGACGCGGCACAAGCCGCGATCGGTTGCGGCGAACTGCCTGCAGAAACGTTGCCCGAGTTCACGGTAGAGACCCCCGCCGACCGTTCCCATGGCGATCTGGCGGCAAACGCGGCAATGGTATCGGCTCGTGCATTCCGTCTGGCACCGCGCCGTATTGCCGAAGTGATCCTGTCCCATCTGTCGCTTGAAGGTACCTGTCTCGACCGCGCGGAAGTGGCGGGCCCCGGTTTCTTAAACTTTTTCCTGTCACCGACCTTTTATGCCAACGTGGTGGAAGAGGTGCTGGAACAAGGCGACCGCTACGGCAGAAGTGATTTCGGACAAGGTCGTAAAGTGATGGTCGAATACGTGTCCGCCAACCCGACCGGCCCGATGCATATGGGCAACGCGCGCGGCGGCGCACTCGGTGACTGTCTGGCATCGGTTCTGGATGCCGCCGGCTTTGAAGTCGCGCGGGAATTTTACGTCAACGACGCGGGCAACCAGATCGAAAAATTCGCCCTGTCACTGGAAGTGCGTTACCTGCAACTGTGTTGCGGCGAAGACACGGTCGAAATGCCGGAAGACGCTTACCACGGCGACGATATCCGCGAACATGCGAAGGGGTTTGCCGCGGTACACGGCGATGCGTTTGTAAACGTCCCGCAGGACGAACGTCGTCGCGCATTGGTCGCGTACGCGTTGCCGCTCAACATCGACAAAATGCACCGCGATATGGCGAAATACCGCATCGAATACGACCGTTGGTTCCACGAATCGGTATTGCACCAAAACGGTGAATTACAAGCCACCATTGACCTGCTCACCGAACGCGGTCTTACCTACGAGAAGGACGGCGCGCTCTGGTACCGTGCAGGCGAATACGGCGAAAAATATCAAAGCAAGAAACACACGAACCGCGACGGTGTGGAAGAGGGAATCAAGGACGAGGTACTGGTTCGCGCCAACGGCAACCCCACCTATTTCGCCGCCGACATCGCTTACCACCGCAACAAGTTTGCGCGCGGATTTGACACTTGTATCGACGTATGGGGTGCCGACCACCACGGTCACGTTGCGCGTATGAAAGGTGCGATGGACGCGGTCGGACTGGACGGCAACAACTTACAGATCGTGTTGATCCAGTTGGTGCGTTTGATGCGCGACGGGGAAGTGGTGCGTATGTCCAAACGTTCGGGCAAAGCCATTCAGCTGGCGGATCTGCTCGACGAAGTGCCGGTCGATGCCGCCCGTTTCTTCTTCAACCTGCGCGAAGCCTCTACCCAGATGGACTTTGATCTGGGACTCGCGATCGAAGAATCCTCCTCTAACCCCGTGTACTACGTGCAATACGCTCACGCGCGGCTGTGTTCCATTTTCCGTACGTTACAGGAAGACGGTGTGACACTGCAGACTCCCGTTACCGAACAACTGTGTCTGCTCACAGCACCCGAAGAACGTGAACTCATCCGTCACCTGTCCGCCTACCCGACCGCGATCGTCAATTGCGCGAAGGATCAGGACCCTGCGGGTATGACACGGTACGCGATGGAACTTGCTACCCTGTTCCACAAATTCTATAACGCGTGTCGCGTGCGCGGTGTGGATGCCGACCTTCAACAAGCGCGTCTTTGCTTGTGTGAGGCAACGCGCATCACCCTAAAAAACGTACTCACACTGCTCAAGATCGACGCACCCGAAAAAATGTAAAGAAAAAGAACCGCCGGTTTTCAAAAACCGGCGGTTCTTTTTATAATTGAAACGAATGGGGAAGCAGTTGTGACAACGTGTACACTTCGGCTTCTCCGTTTTTGCTTTGCAGGACGATCTCAAATGCCCCGTGGCAAAATTCCGCCATCACCTGTCGGCAGGCACCGCACGGGTAACACGGATCGACCGTTCCGACTATCGCGATCTTTTTAAATTGCCGCTTCCCGTCGCTGATTGCCTTAAAAAACGCAGTGCGCTCGGCGCATACCGTTGCCGAATACGCGGCATTTTCAATGTTACATCCCGTATAGACCGTTCCGTCTTCGCACAGAAGCGCGGCACCCACCGCGAACTGCGAATAGGGATGATACGAATGCGCTGACCCCGCGCGGGCGGCTTGTAACAATTGCTCGTTGGTCATCGAGTACCCTCCAATCCCAAATAGTTCGCAATCAGATTTGCAACCGTCGAAAAGGGGAGTGTTCCGCGGTTGCAAGGGACGATATCCTTTGTGTAGACGATGAGCGGCACACACTCGCGGGTGTGATCGGTTCCGGGGAACGCGGGATCACATCCGTGATCGGCGGTGATCATCACCACGTCATCCTCCCGCATATTCGGTAAAAACACCTCACCCAACCAACGGTCGAACACCGCGATCGCTTTCGCATATCCTTCCACGTCGTTGCGATGCCCGTATAACATATCAAAATCCACTAAATTGACCATACACAACCCGTGAAAATCGCGATCCTGCAGCAATGCCGTTTGTCGCATACCGTCTTCGTTACCGTGTGTGCGGATGCTCTCGGTCAATCCTTGATCGGCAAAGATATCCCCGATCTTACCGACCCCGATACAGGATAACCCTGCATTCTTCACCGTATCCAACACGGTAGGATACGGCGGCTTGACAGAAAAATCGCGACGACGGTCGGTTCGCACGAACGGTGCCGATCCCGTAAACGGTCGCGCGATCACCCGCCCGACCCCGTACGGACCCGTAAGCAACGCACGTGCCTGTTCGCAGTAACGGTATAAGGTCTCGGGCGGCACGACATCTTCGTGCGCCGCCACCTGAAACACACTGTCCGCCGACGTGTAGATGATGAGATCTCCCGTTTTGCAATGTTCCTCACCGTAATCCGCGATCACCTGCGTCCCCGAATACGGACGGTTACACAAGACTCCTCGTCCCGTTTTCTCGGAAAACGCGTTCAACAACTCGTCGGGAAACCCGTTCGGGAAGGTGGGGAGCGGTGCGTCGGAAACGACCCCCGCCAACTCCCAGTGCCCGATGGTGGTATCTTTCCCTTTGGAATATTCCCGTAACCGCGCAACTGCCCCTTCGTATGAAACGGGTGCATCTAACGTAACACCGTCAATCGCACCCAACCCTAACCGAAGCAGGGTGTCCGCACGAAATGCGGGGGATTTCGCGACCGACCGTAGCGTGTTAGCACCCACGTCACCGAAATCGGCGGCATCGGGTGCGTTGCCGATGCCGACACTGTCCAGTACCAACACAAAAACGCGTTTTTTCATATCAATTTTCTCCTGCCAATACCGCGCGAACGATTGCGCTGGTTCCTAATCGATGTGCGCCGTGTTCCATAAAGGTTCTTGCGTCGTCAAGCGTTCGAATACCGCCCGCCGCTTTGATGCGCAACCCGCTGTGAATATGCTTGACAAACAGATCGATGTCGTGTAACGTCGCGCCGCCGCTTGAAAATCCCGTTGACGTTTTGATAAAATCCGCACCTGAACGGGATACGATATCGCATAAGCGGATCTTCTCGTCATCGGTCAGCAAACACGCTTCTATGATCACCTTTAAAATACGATCACCGCATACGCGTTTGATCGCGCAGATTTCTTCGAACACGTCGTCGTATCGCCCGTCTTTGACCCAACCGACGTTGATGACCATATCGATCTCATCGGCACCGTTTTCAATGGCAATACGCGTTTCTTCGCACTTGACCGCCGTTTCTTGATACCCGTTCGGGAACCCGATCACCGTACAAACGGCGACTTCACGTTGTAGTTGCTCGGCGGCAAGACGCACAAAACACGGTGCTACACAAACCGAAGCCGTGTGACACGTCTTCGCTTCTTCGCACAACCGCACGATATCGTCCCGCGTCGCGGTAACCGCCAATGCCGTGTGATCTACCACCGACAGAATCTCCGATACAGAAATCATATATGCCACTCCTTTTCTTCTTTTAGTGTACCACATATCGCAACAAATGAGAAGTCTTTTTTTGGTTACAGAACAGTCATATTCCTTGACGGAAACGGTCGAACCATTATAATAAAGATAGAAGAAAGGGGAGTCCGCCATGACGTTACACGACTGGATCTTCAGTATCTATCCCGAAAACTCCGCCATTCAGGGTCAATGGGGCATCTTACATATCGCTACCTTGCTGCTGTGCGCCGCACTCATCGCGGGTATTGCCTACCTGCTCCGCTCAAAAAGCGACACCGCCCGTCAAACGGCGATCGTCGTTTTAGCGGCGGTGATCTTGTTGTTCGAGATCACGCGGCGGGTCATCAACCTTTCACGCGGTTACGACTGGGATTGGCACTATTTTTGGTATGTTATGTTACCGCGCCCGTGGTGCGCGATCTCGTGTTGGATGACCGTTGCGGCGGCAATCACCAAAAAACGGTTTCTGTATAACTTTTCCGCTATGAACGGTCTGTTGTGTGCACTGGTCTTCTTCGCCTATCCGTCGGTCGGGTTTAATGACCGCTACATCCTGTTTGAAAACGTGTACTCCATCTCCACTCACTCGCTGTTGCTCATCACGTCGGTGTTGATGATGCTCTTCGGCTTAACGGATTTTTCCGTAAAACGCGCCAATCTCCTCAAGGAAACCGCCTTGCTGTGCGGCGTATACGCATACGCTTTCGCGGAGATCTTTTGGTTGAAGATCGAACCCGACCCGTTGTTCTTTATGCCGAACAATCAGGTGCAAACCATTTTAGGCCTACCGTACGGATGGTATCTCGTCGTATACGCGGTGTTCTTAGCCTTCTATTTCACCCTGTTTCATATCGTACAACACATACTCGACAAACAAAAAAAGAACGGTTCAATATGAACCGTTCTTTTTTTGTTGTCTTAAATTTGCGGCAAACTTGCGGCGGCAACCGATTGACCTACGCGGCGGATCTTTTCGTCGGGCAGATGCAATTCCATTGCTTTGAGGTCGGGATATTCTTCATCCAATACGCGACGCGCTTCGTTGATGATGATCTCGCCGCCATGACCTGACATTACGCGACCGAGCAACAACACGTCGCCGATCTCGTAATACATCGCGTAGTAGGCGAGGGTATGACCGAGATACGTACCGATGGAATAGTAGATGTCAAACGCGTTTTTATTGCCTTTGTCCATCTCGTGTTGCACCACTTTTAATTTCTCGGCAGGGGACAACGTTTCGTCGAGCGTGATACCCGCGCGGGGTGCCAGTTTGATGACACTGTCTTGCGAGAAATATTTCACACCGCATCCCTTGTCACCCGACCATTCGTCCACCATCGCATCCTCTTGCAGGTCGACGGGCGCAAACGCGAGTTCGTTCAGCCAACCGGTAATGTTACCGTCACCGTCAACGTAACCGGCGGCTTCGGAAGTGCCCATCGCGATACCGAGGATCTTATTCTTTTCCAGACTCATCGCACCCGCAAGCGCGGTCACGTCACCGTCGTTCGCGACTTCGATCGGGATGTTTTCGCCCAATTCTTTAGCGGCGCGCAGATAAATGTTTTTCACCTTTTGCTCGAACAGATCGTTCGGCACCTTGATGAACAACGACGCGACCATCGCGCGGTTGTCAATGTACACACCGGCGGACGAAACACCGATCGCATCCACGCGCGGCATTTTAGAGGCGGCGGTGCGGAATGCGTTGACGATTCCCTCGAAATGATAATCGGGATCCGCGTTGGTTTTCGGGAACCAGACCACCTCTTCGGAATACACCGAAACACCGTCGATCACAGCGGACACCTTGCGGTCACTGCCGCCCGCGTCAAACCCGATACGGCAACCGTCCACGTTACGGCCTACCGATTGCGCAGACGATTTCGCTTGCGGCACTTCGGACAACGGCAGATTGACCACCTCAAACGGGCGCTCGTATACACGGCTCATAAACTTGGCATCAAACTCGCGCGAACCACCGTCACTGTACGCTTTGGCGATCACGTCGCCGATCGCGTCGTCACCGCAGATCATCACCTTGAATCCGCCGTAAGCCCACAAAAGCATCTTAACGGTACGGTCCACATACACCGCGTCCGCTTTCTGCATCGCGGCAGTACCGTGAATACGGAACCGACGAACCGCTACCTGACCCTGATTGCGTTCGAGCGCAACGGCAATCTCTTTGCCGTTTGCGGCAGACGCTTCAAAGTCGCGGCAGAATGCCGCCATCGGGATAAAGCCCTTGTCTAAAACGGGAAGATTTTTTACGGAAATTTCCAATCCATGTACGTTCATTCTACAAAAAACCCCTTTGCGACTATGTTACTCTAACTATAACAAAAACCATACACAACAAACAAGGTCATTTCGGCTTTATTTTTTTGAAAATCCGCCGAAAACCGTATGGAAAGGAAAAGGAAGGCATATATATGCAACAGATGACACAAACAAAAGAAATCGTTCGGGAAGGAAGGATGATCGAAGTGAAGGAGTTTTTTCCGGAAGGCGTGTTGATCAACACCACCGCCAACCGTCGCCGTACCCGCACCGAAACGGCACTTGCGGAAGCGGCAGCCGCAGAAGAGGTGTTGGAAGGTCGCGCCGTCTTGTGTGACGGTGATCACAATTTACACATAGAGTTGCCGTGTATGGCGGGGATCATCCCGTATGAAGAAGGCGCGATCGGTATCGCGGAAGGAACAACGCGCGACATCGCGCTCATTTCCCGCGTGTCCAAACCGGTCAGTTTCGTGGTGATCGGGTTTGACGAGGATGAACACGGTAACCGCCGCGCGATCTGTTCGCGCCGTAAAGCGCAGGAAAAATGCCGCGCCGAATACATCGATACCCTCTTGAAAGGGGACGTTATCACCGCACGGGTCACGCGTCTTGAAACGTTCGGCGCGTTCTGCGATATCGGGTGCGGTATTGCCGCCCTTTTGCCGATCGCCAGTATCTCGGTCAGTCGCATTTCCCATCCCGCCGACCGCTTATTCGTTGGAATGGACATCTATGCCGCCGTATCTTCGATCGAGGGAAACCGCATCTGCCTGTCACAACGGGAACTGCTCGGTACGTGGTCGGAAAATGCGGCACTGTTTTCACAAGGCGAAACGGTGATGGGTGTGGTACGCTCGGTAGAGGATTACGGTATTTTCGTAGAACTCACCCCAAATTTAGCAGGTCTTGCCGAACCGCGCGAAGGGGTGCGGGTCGGACAACGCGCGGGGGTGTATATCAAAAACATTCTCGCCGAAAAAATGAAACTGAAACTGGTACTGATCGACGCGCAGGATTCACAAGAATTACCGCCGCCGCTTCATTATTTCATCACCGACGGTCACATCGACCACTGGTTATACTCACCGCCGGAATGCGAAAAGGTAATCGAAACCGTTTTTGGATAAACAAATTGCCGATGTTATAGAAACATCGGCAATTTGTTATTATTCGCGGATCAGACCGGTGGTCATATCCATACCGCAGGGAAGCGGTTTCGGGAACGCGAGCGCGTGCAGATCGGTCGCGCGGCATTCCAGTTGCCAGAAACGGTTGCAGTCGTCGTCCAACTTTTCCATCTGCGATGCACGATGCAATAACGGGATTCGCGGCTCGGCTTTGGACAGGATCTCTTTGCCGCGCGTGTTGGCGGCAAGGATGCGCAAATACGGCGGTGTGGCATCGGGTGCCGTTTTCGGAATTCCCAGATATGCCGCCCACAACAAACGGCGCACCCTGGTGAGCGGATACCGTTTGGTCTTGATCGCGTTTTCCAGTTCTTCCAGCGACGACGCGGTTCGCACAGCGTTATAGACGCGGTT
The DNA here is from genome assembly GCA_964433065.1 of uncultured Eubacteriales bacterium. GTDB lineage: Bacteria > Bacillota > Clostridia > Oscillospirales > Acutalibacteraceae > RGIG3009. The sequence continues at coordinate 9,136 of CAYSPZ010000035.1, forward strand.
CTCAAGCCCCTCGGATACGGCGGGTAATGCCGCTAATTCTTCGAGTGAGAGCGCACGCAAACGGGATAGCACCGCGCGTTCAAGCGGTTCACGCGTTGCCGGTGCGCGTCCTTGCGTTGCCGCATCGGATAGTACCGAGGCACAGGCAGCGGGCATAAACGGGAAGGAGGCGGACAAGCGGTCGTTTTCAATGACCGAACGCAGATAGGTCGCACTGGCAATATTGCCGAGCGGTACGGCGCTGTCGTGCGCTACCTGGTAGCGGGGAATGGTAAACGGTTTGATGGGGGAGGAGAGGCGTCGCAGGGCTTTTATGTATTCAATGGCGAGGGTATTGTTGGGGGTGGAGAGCAGGTTACCGCACGAAGCACCCGCGATCTCGGTCAACGCTTTTTGTTGCGCTTCGGGGAAACTGATGCCGGTGGTCAGAAAATACCGCATCAGATTTTGATACCGTTCACTTTCCATCGTGTTGACGGCGCGTTCGAGCGGTGCGAGAGAACCGACCTCCGACCCGAAACTGATGGTGTCCACGCAACCCAGCGCGTCGAGCATCGATACCGCGCCGAACGCAAACTTTTCCGCCGAGGTAAGTGACCACGGCAAAGGCAATTCGAGAACCAGGTCTGCGCCGCCTGCGAGCGCCGCACGGGCGCGGTCGAATTTGGTAAGCATCGCGGGTTCACCGCGTTGCACGAAACTGCCGCTCATCACCGCGACGACGTGGGTGGCTTCGCATCCACCGCCGATCTCTTTTGTCTTTTCAATGTGGTGGGCGTGACCGTTGTGGAACGGATTGTATTCCGCGACGATACCTGCAACACGCATAGAGGAACTCCCCTTTAGCAAAATTTTTCAAAAAAGCGAAAAAACGGTTGAAAATCAAGAGATTTCGTACTATTATATAGTATATATTGTTTTGCAAAGAAAATCAAGTAAGGTATAAGGAGAAATACGTATGAAGATCCTCGTTATCAATGCCGGCAGTTCTTCGCTGAAATATCAACTCATCGATATGGAAGGCGAGATCACCATCGCCAAAGGTGTGTGCGAACGCATCGGTATTGACGGTAAGTTCACCCACAAAGCGAACGGCAAAGTATTCCAGAAAGACGTGACCATGAACGACCACACCGCGGCTTTCGCGCAGGTCAAACAGGCACTCACCGAAGGGGAAGGGAAAGTCATCAACGACCTTTCGGAAGTGACGGCGATCGGTCACCGTGTCGTTCAGGGCGGTGCAACGTTTGATAAATCGGTACGTCTTAATAAAGAAGTCATTAAACAGATCGGCGACTATGCGTCGCTGGCTCCGTTACATAATAAAGCGCACGTGCAGGGTATGGAAGCGGCGATCGCTACCTTCGGCGAAGACGTTCCGGAAGTCGCGGTGTTTGACACCTCCTTCCACCAAACGATGCCGCCGGTCGCCTACCTGTGGGGTCTGCCGTATGAACTGTACGAAAAATACGCGGTGCGCCGTTACGGTTTCCACGGCACTTCTCACCGTTTCGTGACTGCACGTTGCTGTGAATTGCTCGGCAAACCCGACGGACAAGGCACCCGTATCATCACCTGCCACCTGGGCAACGGTTCCTCGCTCGCGGCGATCAAAGACGGTAAGGTCATCGACACCACGATGGGTCTTACCCCGCTTGACGGTTTCTTGATGGGTACCCGTTGCGGCGCGGTCGATCCGTCCGCCATTACCTATGTAATGGAAAAAGAAGGTCTGACCCCGAAACAGATGGACGACCTGATGAACAAAAAATCCGGTATGCTCGGTATTTCCGGCATTTCCAGTGACGACCGCGACGTTGCGGCGGCGATCGAGCAAGGCAACGAACGCGCCAAACTCGCGTGGGATATGCGCAGTTATCAGATCCTCAAATACATCGGCGGTTTCGTCGCCGCGCTGGGTGGATTGGATGCCATCGTCTTTACCGCCGGTATCGGTGAAAACCAAGACGTACTGCGTGCCGAATTGCTGGAAAAACTCGCGTATATGGGCATCAAGGTGGACTACGAGGCCAATAAAGTACACGGTCAGGAAGCCGAGATCACCACTCCCGATTCCACCGTCCGCGCATTCGTTATTCCCACCAACGAAGAATTGGTCATCGCACGCGATACGATGAATCTTATCTGATAAATAAGGCGACACTTCAAACGAAGTGCCGCCTTATCTTTGATAGAAATCAGTCCGCACTGCCTTCCAGCAGGTGCTCGCGCTTTCTGAAAAACAGGGAGATGCACCATACGCCCGCCAGTGCGACCAAGGTGTATACCACGCGACTGATGGGTCCGTCTTGTCCACCACCGAGCCACGCAACGAGATCGAATTGGAACAGACCGATACTTCCCCAGTTGATCGCACCGATCACGACCAATAACAACGCCAATCTATCCAGCATAGTTTTCCCTCCTTATTATTGTTCTGGGGATAGTATGTGCGATTCGCGCGGGCTTATACATCGATCAATTATTTACAAATCTTTCATACACTAAACGCTGAAAATCGGTATCATAATAAAGGTGATATAATGTTCGGTTACGTAAAGGTCTATCAACCGGAACTGAAAATGGGTGAATTTGAATACTATCGCGGCATATATTGTGCGCTTTGCCGCCGTTTGGGAAAACGGTACGGTCTTGTCGCGCAATGGTCGCTCAGTTACGATTTCACCTTTTTGGCATTGTTCCGTCTGGCACAAGCCGAACGCTGTGTCGGTTTTAAGAAAGCCCGTTGCCCGTATAACCCGTTTAAAAAACGCACCTGCTGTTGCGATACCGAACAGTTGGATGCAGTAGCAGACGCGGCGGTGTTGCTCACGTATTATAAGGTACAGGATACTCTTGCAGACGCAGGTTTTTTCAAAAAACTGGGTGCTCTTCTTTTGTATCTGCCCACCGCGTACGACCGTCGCCGTTGCCGCAAACGTCATCCCGACTGGGACGACTACATCGGCGACTGTATGCGTAAACAACGCGAACTGGAACAACGGGGATGCACCTCGCTCGATCAAGCGGCAGAACCTACCGCCCTCATTTTACAGTTCTTGTTTTCGTTGCAGACGACCGACGAAGCCGAATGCGCCGCCCTGTCGCGGTTCGGATATTGTCTGGGCAGATGGATCTATCAATTGGACGCGGCGGACGATCTGACGGAAGACCGCAAATGTGGTGACTATAATCCGCTATTGTTAGCCTATGGGCAGATGACCGACGACGAGATCCGCAAACAATGCCACTTTTCGCTCAATGCCTCTCTTGCCGAATGTAAAGCAGCGTACGATCGGTTGACCGTTCACCGTTTTGACGGTATCATTCAAAACGTGCTCGAATGGGGAATGCCGACGGTGCAACGGCAAGTTATAAACCAAGAATACCCTCGTTCGCACAACAGAAAGGAACGATCAAATGAACAATCCGTATGAAGTACTGGGTATCAGCCCGAGTGCTACCGATGATGAGGTCAAGACCGCCTACCGTGATTTGGCGAAAAAATATCATCCCGACAACTACGGTGACAATCCGTTATCCGAGTTGGCGGAAGAAAAAATGCAGGAGATCAACGAGGCGTACGACGCGATCATCCGTATGCGTAAAAACGGCGGTTCGTCATCCTCGTCGTCTTCCTCGTCGTCGCGGTATGCCGACATTCGTAACCTGATCACCCTCGGCCGTACGATCGATGCCGAAACGTTGCTCGACGGTATCCCTGCGCCCTCGCGCGATGCGGAATGGTATTTCCTCAAAGGCAGTGTACTGTACCGTAAAGGGTGGTTGGACGATGCGTATAACCACTTCTCCACCGCCGTCCGTATGGATCCGTCCAATATGGAATACCGTTCAGCGTTCCAGCGTATGGAACAGCAACGTCAAACGGGCGGGTACCGCACCGTGCCGGTGAACAGCGGCGGTTGTTCGTCCTGCGATATGTGCCAAAGCCTTATTTGCGCCGACTGTTGTTGTGAATGTATGGGCGGCGACCTTATTCCTTGTTGTTGAGGTGAGCGGATTGAAACAAACCTCTCGGATCGCGCTCGGCGGTATGATGGGCGCGTTGGCGCTCGTCTGCCTGATGCTCACGTTGTTCCCGTACGCGACCTACGCGTTGCCCGCGTTAGCAGGTGTTTTTCTCGTTCCGATCGTGATCGAATGCAGTAAACGCTATGCCGTTGCGGTCTATGCCGCGACGGCGATCCTGTCGTTGCTGATCACCCCCGATTTAGAGGCAAAATGGCTGTACGTGTGTTTTTTCGGATACTATCCGATCCTCAAAGCCGTTGCGGAAACGAGACGTTCACGCGCGGCGGAATGGGGGATCAAGATCGGTGTTTTCAACATAGCGGTCGTTGCGGTATATGCCATCGTGAGTCGGCTCGGTTTTTCACTGAATGAGTTTGCCGTCACAGGGATAGCGTTGCCGTTACCCGCGATACTCGGTTTGTTCTTGTTGGCGGGAAACGTGGTGTTCGTGTTGTACGACATCGCGCTGACCCGCGTGTTATCGTTGTATTTTTCGCGGTTCCAACCGTTACTGAGACGGTTATTGAAATGAATTTTGCAAGTTTTCGATTTGAACTTGCATTTTTTCGCCCGAAGAGGTAAAATGTATGCAGTTTCAGAAAAGGTGTGATGTTCGTTGAAAACCAACCTGACCGCGCATATTACCAGACAATTTCCGTCTTTCTCAAAGGGGCAACGGTTGATTGCCGCCTATATTTTGGAACACTATGACGAAGCCGCGTATATGACCGCCAGTGTGTTGGGTAAAACGGTCGGTGTGAGTGAGTCCACCGTCGTTCGCTTTGCGTCCGAACTGGGGTTCGATGGATATCCGCAACTGCAAAAAGCCATTCAGGAATTGGTGCGCAGTAAACTGACCAGCGTACAACGTGTGGAAGTGACCCGCGCCCGTATGACCGACAGCGAAGTGTTGGACAACGTGATGTCCTACGATATGCACAACATCCGCCAAACACTCGACGAGTTGCCCAAAGAGGTGTTCGATCAAGCGGTGTCCGCTCTGGTAAACGCACGGCGCGTCTACGTGTTTGGTGCGGGCAGTTGCCGCGCACTGGCAAACTTTTTTGCCTATTATCTGAAATTATTATTACCCGACATTTGTTTGATCAGTACTTCCAGCGAAACCGAAATTCTGGAAGAGATGATCCATATCAATGAAAACGATGCGCTTTTGGTGCTCAGTTTCCCGCGCTATTCCAGTAAAACGGTAAAAGCGGCACACTTTGCCCATTCGCGCAATGCTAAGGTGATCGCCATCACCGACGGCTTATTGTCACCGCTTGCGGAAATGGCATCTTGTTTGCTTTCCGCGCACAGCGATATGGCAACCATTGTCGATTCGCTTGTCGCACCGATGAGCATTATGAATGCGTTGCTGGTCGCCATCTCGCTCAAACGCATTGACGAGAACCGCGCAACCCTGAACGAACTCGAATCCTTATGGGAGGCATACCATGTCTATCAACCCTCATCCGAAAACCGCACCTGAGGTAATCGTGGTGGGAGGCGGTGCCGCCGGGTTGATGGCGGCGGGCCGCGCCGCCGAACGCGGATATCGCGTAACGGTGGTGGAACGCAACCCCCGTCCCGCCCGAAAGGTGATGATCACGGGAAAGGGTCGGTGTAACGTTACCAACAACTGCTCCGTACAACACTGTGTGGAACAGGTGGTGGGTAACGGTCGTTTCTTGTACAGTGCCTTTTCCGCGTTTTCTCCCGCCGATACGATGGCATTTTTTGAACAACACGGTGTCCCGCTCAAAACCGAACGCGGCAACCGCGTGTTCCCGCAATCGGACAAAGCGGTGGACATCGTCGATGCGTTGGTCGGTTATGCCAAAAAGAGCGGTGTCACCTTTCATACCGGTCGCGTTACCGACCTGTGCATCGAAGACGGTGTGTGTACCGGTGTACGGTTGGAATCGGGCGAATGCCTGTCCGCTTACGCGGTGATTGTTTGTACGGGCGGGTGTTCCCATCCGTTGACCGGTTCGACCGGTGACGGGTACCGATTGGCACAACAGGCGGGACATACGGTAATACCGCCCCGCCCGTCACTCGTACCGCTTACCGTTTCGGAAGGGTTTTGTGCCGACCTGCAAGGGTTATCTCTCAAAAACAGTGCCATCACCGTGACCGATACCAAAACGGGTAAAACGGTGTATACCGATTTCGGCGAAATGCTGTTCACCCATTACGGTGTATCGGGACCGATGATCCTGTCCGCTTCGGCGCATATGCCGCAACCCGACGGGGAGCGGTACCGCTTGACCATCGATCTGAAACCCGCGCTTACCGCCGAACAGGTCGATGCCCGTCTGGTGCGCGAACTGGACGAACAGAAAAATACCTGTATCGGCAACGCGCTTTCCGCTGTGCTGCCGCGTTCGATGATCGCGGTGATACTGGGGCTGGCGCAGGTGGCGGAAGAGATCAAGTGTCATTCTGTCACAAAAGAACAACGCCGACGGCTCGGCGCACTGTTGAAAGCCTTACCGCTCACCGTGACGGGGTTTCGTCCGATCGAAGAAGCGATCGTGACGGCAGGCGGTGTGGATACCCGCGAAGTGCGTTCGGCGACGATGGAATCCAAACTGGTAAGCGGCCTGTATTTTGCCGGTGAAGTGTTGGACGTGGATGCCTATACGGGTGGCTTTAATTTGCAAATTGCGTTTTCTACCGGTGTAGCGGCAGGGGAGAATGTTTAAGAGGAGTAGATCAGTATGACCAAACCGATTATTATCGCGATTGACGGACCTTCCGGCGCAGGGAAAAGTACCATTGCCCGCGCGCTTGCAGGGGAATTCGGTTGCCTGTATGTGGATACGGGCGCCTTATACCGCACGGTCGGCTATGCGGCGCTGACACGCGGACTTGCGACCGACGACGTCGCACAGATCGAACCGATGCTTCGCGAGATCCAAGTGGAATTGCGCCACGAAAACGGTGTGCAACAGGTATGGTTGGACGGGGAGAACGTCAACGACCGCATCCGCACTCCCGAGGTGTCGATGGCGGCATCGGCGGTGTCGGCATTGCCGCCTGTGCGTCAATATCTGTTTGACCTGCAACAGGATACCGCCCGCAAACAAAGCGTCATTATGGACGGCCGTGATATCGGTACGGTGGTGTTACCGTTCGCCGACGTCAAGATCTTTTTATCCGCCTCGGCGGAAGATCGTGCTAAACGGCGGTTTGAAGAGTTACAACAAAAAGGCATTGATACGACCTACGACGACGTATTGCGCGATATGAAGGAACGCGATTACAACGATTCCCACCGCGCGACCGCGCCGCTCAAACCGGCGGACGATGCCATCAGCGTGGATACCAGCGGTAATACGCTCGAACAGTCGGTCGCGTTGTTGCGCGACATCATTCAAAAAGCATTAAAGAGGTAACAGTACTATGTGGTTAGGACGGTTTTTGATCCGTCTGCTCTCGCCGCCGTTGCGCTTGATCATGCGCGTTAAGGTGGTAGGAGCGGAGAATATTCCGCAAACGGCAGGACAACCGCCGCTTGTGTTGTGTTGCAACCATATCTCCAACTGGGATCCCGTGTTGCTTATCATTTCGCAACCGCGCCACGTGTATTTTATGGCAAAAGCGGAACTGTTTTGCAACAAACTGTTTTCGTGGTTTCTGGGTAAACAGATCGGCGCGTTCCCCGTCAAACGCGGAACGGGGGATACCGGTGCGATCGATACCGCCAAAGCGTTGGTGAATGAGGGGAAACTGGTGGGGATCTTCCCCGAAGGGACCCGTTCCAAAGACGGGAAACTCCTGCGTCCCAAATCGGGCGCGGCACTTATCATCTCGCGGACGGGTGCCAGCGTGTTGCCGGTTGCCATCACCGCCAAAAACCAGAAGATCCGCCCGTTTTGTAAAACGACCGTGACCTTCGGTAAGGTGATGACTCCCGAAGAACTGCATACGGAAGACCCCGACGCACCCGACCTGCGGTATGCCACCCGTAAAATTATGTCGGTGATCGCCGAGATGATCGAGGAGGCGAAACACCCGTGAGCCAACCGAATATTACCGTTGCCAAGAGCGCGGGATTTTGTTTTGGTGTCCGTCGCGCGGTGGAAGCAGTCGAGCAACTGTTGCAAGAGGGAAAACGGGTGTGTACGCTCGGCCCGATCATTCACAACCCTCAAATGGTGGCGCAACTGGAGGCGCGCGGTGTGCGCGCGGTGAACGCGCCTGAAGAGGTGACCGACGGGTACACGCTGGTGATCCGTTCACACGGTGTACCCCAAACGGTGTACGACGAATTGACCGCACGCGGTATTGCCTATTACGATGCGACCTGTCCGTTCGTCGCGAAGATCCACCGTTTGGTATCGCAACATTCGGCGGACGGTGCCGCCGTTTTGATCGCGGGTGATGAACACCACCCCGAAGTACAGGGGATACGGGGACATTGTCACGGTCCGTCGTACGTTTTTTCAAACGAAGAACAATTGCAGAAGTTGATCGATACGGGCATTCCGCGCGCGGAAGAACCGATCGTTTTGGTCGCACAGACCACTTTTTATGAAAAAATTTTTAAAAAGTGCAAAGAAATCTCAAAAAAACACTATACAAATCTTCAAATATTTGATACAATATGCAGTGCGACTGCCGAACGGCAACGTGAGGCAGACTCACTGTCACAACAAAGCGATGTGATGGTGATTGTCGGCGGAAGACAAAGTTCCAACACCGCAAAACTCAGAGACGTTTGTCAAAAACACTGTCCGACCGTTTTGATCGAAACGGCGGCGGAATTGACCGCAACTGCGTTTGCGGGGGCGCACAACATCGGTGTGACCGCCGGAGCTTCCACCCCTGCCGATATTATAAAGGAGGTACTTTCAACCATGTCCGAGATTGTCAACAACAACGAAGTCCAAGAAACCGCGGTGGAGACCGCACCTGTCAAATCCTTTGACGAAATGAGTTTTGAAGAGGCGCTCGAAGCGTCGCTTCAAAGTTTAACTACAGATGAGAAAGTGCGCGGCATCGTCGTGGGCATCGCTCCCAACGAAGTGCAGGTCGAAG
>CAYSPZ010000036.1:0-17683 GCA_964433065.1 uncultured Eubacteriales bacterium
GGCCGACGTACCAGTAGAAGCCGTCTTCGTCGCGCCACGCGGTATCGCCCGTGTGATAGAACCCGTCGTGCCACACTTCGGCGGTCTTTTCGGGATCGCCGTAGTAGCCGGTGAACAAGCCGCACGGCACACCGTTTTGCAGGTTCACCACGATCTCGCCCGTTTCACCGACCGGTACGGGGTTGCCGTCGGGGTCGACCAATTGTACGTCGTAGATCGGTGCGGGTTTACCCATCGAACCGATCTTATGCGACGCACCGGTCATATTACCGATGATCATGGTGCTTTCGGTCTGACCGAAACCTTCGAGGATCTGCAATCCCGTCGCTTTTTCAAATTGACGGTACACTTCGGGGTTGAGAGCCTCGCCCGCGGTGGTCATATGTTGAACCGACGACAGGTCGTATTGCGAGATGTCCTGTTTGACCATCATCCGCAACATGGTGGGCGGTGCGCAGAAGGTGGTGATGTGATATTTGGCAAACAACGGGAGGATGTCCGCCGCGTCGAAACGATCGAAATCGTACACGAAGATGGCAGCTTCGCACAACCATTGACCGTACAGTTTACCCCACATCGATTTTGCCCAACCGGTATCCGAAATGGTGAGGTGCAACCCGTCGGGGTCGACGTTATGCCAATATTTCGCGGTATGGAAATGACCGAGCGGATAGCGATGATTGTGTGCGGCGATCTTGGGATAGCCCGTAGTACCCGACGTGAAAAACATCAGTAACAGATCGTCGCCGCAAGGTGAATCGTCGGTGCGCTCGAAATGTGAACTGAAGAGGGTATATTCGTCGTCGAAATTGCGCCATCCTTCACGGGATCCGCCGACCAGTAATTTATGTTGGAGGGTGGGACAGGTCGCCGCCGCCAGATCGATCTGGTTGGCAACGTCCCCGTCGGCGGTGCAGACGATCGCCGACACGCCCGCCGCTTGGAAGCGGTATTCGAAGTCGTGCTGTTGCAACTGATTGGTTGCGGGAATGGCGATCGCGCCGAGTTTGTTAAGGCCCAGCATCGCGAACCAGAACTCGTAATGCCGTTTGAGGACGAGCATTACGCGGTCGCCTTTTTGAATGCCGAGCGATTTGAAATAGTTGGCACATTGTGCCGACGCTTTCTTGACGTCTTTAAAGGTGATGCGACGTTCCTGTTTGTCTTTGGTCAGGTGGAGCATCGCCAGTTTATCGGGTTCACGTTTCGCGAGTTCGTCGATGATATCAAACGCGAAGTTGAACCGATCGGTATTTTTAAAGGTAATGGACGTCGGGGTACCTTTTTCGTTTTCGGTAACGTCGATGAACTGTTGATACAACCGCTCTTTTTCGTCCTTTTTGCGGACGGCGGTCTGTTCGACGGCGGGAAGTGCCGACAGTTCGGGGATCGGTTCGCCCGTCGGGTTCAACACGATGGCGTAGAACACGCAGTCGCGACCCTTGACGGCGATCATACCGTGCGGTGTATCACTGTCAAAATAGATGGTATCGCCCGGTCCGAGCACCTCGCGGTGTTCGCCGATCTGTACCATCAGATGACCTTCGATCACGATATCCAACTCCTGACCCGCGTGGGTGGTGAGTTCGATATCGCGGTGTTCGGCATCGGCATCGTATTCACTGCGCACGTACAACGGTTCGGCAATACGGTTCTGGAACGCATACGCTAAATTGTAATAGGTCATTCCGTGCGCCTGTGCGATCTCCTGTCCTGCGCCCATACGGGTGACGGTATAGGATTTAAGAGTCGGGCTGTACCCTTCGATGATATCGGTCACGTTGACACCGAGTGCCTGCGCGCAACGGTAGATGAACGCGAAGTTTAAGTCGCTTTCGCCGTTTTCGCAACGCAGATATTCTTCGATGGTGACGTCGGTCTTGTGCGCCATCTCTTCGGCGGTAAGCACCTCGATCTCGCGCAGTTCGCGGATACGGCCCGCCATCTCGCGAATTTTGTAATCGAGTCCTGACATTTGCTGCATAAATACGTCCCCTTTCGGTAGGGCTGGTAGGTTTGGAACGAAAAAACACTCGCCCCAAAGCCATACTTTGAGACGAGTGCTGAAAAACATCACCCGCGGTACCACTCAAATTGCAGTTGATACTGCCACTCAGGATCTGACAATCCGTATGCTTTCACGCAGCAATCACGGGGAGGTTCTACTGACCGTTGGGCGTTCTTCCTCCCGACTCGGAAGCTACAAATACAGAAACGGTTACCGATGGACTCGCACCAAACGCCATCTCTCTGTGGGGCCTTTTTCTGCACACTCTTCGTCAAAGTCTTTGTTTAATTTGAAGTTAAGTATAGCACAGGTCTTTTCGCTTGTCAAGACGCAACCTTAAAGTTTATTCCGCTGAATTTTACCGCTGATCGTCTTGGGCAATTCGGTCTTGAATTCCACGATACGCGGGTATTTATACGGTGCGGTATGTTCTTTGACGTAGGTCTGAATCTCTTTTTTCAATTCTTCGGACGGTTCTACGCCCTTGGTCAGCACGATACTGGCTTTCACGACCTGTCCGCGCACCTCGTCGGGAGCGGCGGAAACACCGCATTCCAGCACGTACGGCAGTTCCATAATGACGCTTTCGATCTCGAACGGTCCGATGCGGTAACCGGACGATTTGATAACGTCGTCCACGCGGCCGACGTACCAGTAGAAGCCGTCTTCGTCGCGCCACGCGGTATCGCCCGTGTGGTAGAAACCGTCGTGCCATACTTCGGCGGTCTTTTGTTCGTCGCGGTAGTAACCCGCAAACAAGCCGCAGGGGACTTTTTCGGAAGTGCGAACCACGATCTCGCCCGTTTCGCCGTCGGGTACCGAGTTGCCGTTTTCGTCGACGATATCCACGTCGTACAGCGGAACGGGTTTACCCATCGAACCGAGTTTGTGGGTGCCGCCCATCAGGTTGGCGATGGTGAGGGTGAGTTCGGTCTGACCGAAACCTTCCATGATCTGTAATCCGGTCGCTTTCTCGAATTGGCGGTACACTTCGGGGTTGAGAGCCTCACCCGCGGTGGTCATATGCCGTACCGACGAGAAATCGTACTTCTGGATATCTTCTTTGATCATCATCCGCAACATGGTCGGCGGCGCACAGAAGGTGGTGATATGGTATTTCGCAAACATCGGCAGGATATCCGCCGCGTCGAAACGGTCGAAGTCGTAGGTGAACACCGCACCTTCGCACAGCCACTGACCGTACAGTTTACCCCACAACGCTTTACCCCAGCCTGTATCGGAGATGGTGAAATGCAACCCGTCACTGCTGACACCGTGCCAGTATTTGGCGGTGATAAAGTGACCGAGCGGATACTTGTAGGTGTGTTCGGCGATCTTGGGATATCCCGTAGTGCCGGACGTGAAGAACATCAACATCGAATCGTTGCCGCAGGGGGTCTCTTCGGTGCGGTAATAGTGCGTACTGAAACGCGGGAATTCCGTATCGAAATCGCGCCAACCGTCCCGTTCGCCGCCTACCAACACCAGCGTTTTTAGGTCGGGGTTTTTTTCTTTTGCCAGTTCCACCTGACGCGCCACGTCACCGTCGGCGGTACAGACGATCGCCGAAACACCCGCCGCGTTGAACCGATATTCGAAATCGTGTGCGAGCAATTGATTGGTCGCGGGGATCGCGATCGCGCCCAGTTTATGTAAACCGAGGATCGCAAACCAGAACTGATAGTGACGTTTGAGGACGAGCATCACGCGATCGCCTTTTTGGATACCGAGCGACGCGAAATAGTTGGCGGCTTGCGCGGACGCGCGTTTCATATCGTTAAAGGTGAAGCGACGTTCCACCTTGTTCTTGTCGATGTGGATCATCGCGAGTTTATTGGGATCTTTTTTTGCGATAGCATCGACCACGTCGAACGCAAAGTTAAAGGTATCTTCGTTTTTGAAATCGATGCTCTTGAGGTAGCCGTTCTCGTCCTCCTCGGTGAGGATGAAATCTTCGCTGACCGAACGTTGTTCGCCCGACCGTGCGCGGATGAGCGTTTCGCGCAGTGCCGTTTCTTCCTCGTCTTCGCCGGGCAACACCACCGCGACGAACAAGCATTCTTTGCCGTCTACCGCGATCATACCGTGCGGGGTGGACGAGTTGTAATAGATACTGTCCCCTTCGCTCAGATATTCGACGTTGTCGCCGATCTGTACTTTCAGGCGACCGCTCATCACAAAATCAAATTCCTGACCCGAGTGTTTGGTGAGATGAATGGGTTTGTTTTGCAGTTCCTCGTTGTATTCGTAGCGTACCCAATACGGTTCGGCGATCTTTTTACGGAACATCGGTGCCAAGTTTTGGATGGTGATGCCGTCCTCTTTTGCCGTTTCTTGTCCTTGACCTTTACGGGTAACGGTATACGACGACAGGTGTGCGCTCTGACCTTCCAGCAGATCCGAAATACCGAGATCAAATGCCAACGCGCATTTGTGAATGAAGGTGAACGGGAAATCGGTAGTGCCGTTTTCGTACTGCCGATACTCGTCGAGCGTAATTTCGGTCTTTTCCGCCATTTCTGCTTCGGTGAATCCGCAGATCTCACGCATCTCACGAATTCGGGCAGCCACCTCCAATAACTTCTGTTTCTCGACTGTTGCCATTACCAATTCCTCCTTTTAGAACTTTTAAAAACAAAAAACACCCGTCTCAATTTCTTTGAGACGGGTGTAATAAACACTCGCGGTACCACTCAAATTGCAGTCATACAACTGCCACTCAGGATCTAACAATCCGTATGCCTTTACGCAGCAATCACGGGAAGCCCTACGGAAATACATCGTTCGGGATTCCGGCTCGGAAGTGATGGGCGTGTGGATGTTCCGTTACCGATTCGCACCAACCATCGGTTCTCTGAAAACAGTTGATCCTGCCGTCTTCGTCATAGCCTTTTTTGTTCAATTTTTCGTCATTATAACACCGCAAAAAACACTTGTCAAGCAGTTTTTAAAATTTTTATTCGATTGTGGTGATATCGTACGGCGTGGACTGGTACACAAAGTAATTGAGCCAGTTGATAAACAACAGACTGCCGTGCGCGCGCCAGGTCACCAGCGGTTGCCGTTCGGGGTCGTTGTCGGGATAATAGTTTTCGGGGATCGTCGTGCCGAGCCCTGCGGCGGCATCGCGGCGGTATTCCGCGTCGAGTGTGAGTGGATCGTATTCCGAATGTCCCATCACAAAGAACTGCCGCCCGCCGCGCCGCGCCACAATGTGCACACCCGCTTTTTTGGAGGAGGCAAGGATCCTTAACTCATCCACTGCTTCTATATCTTCCCTCTCAACGTAGGTATAGCGGGAATGCGGTGCATAAAACACTTCGTCAAATCCGCGCAACAACATTGACTGCGCGTAATCCGCGCGGTGGGGATACACACCGAACAATTTTTGCGGTAACATTTTCTTTTGGATACCGTAATGATGGTACAGACCCGCCTGTGCGCCCCAGCAGATATGCATGGTGCTGTGAACGTTTTTAACGCTCCAGTCCATGATCTCGCACAGTTCGTCCCAGTAATCCACCTCTTCGAACGGCATCAGTTCCACCGGCGCGCCGGTGATGATCATACCGTCGAATTTTTGGTCGCGCACCTCGTCAAACGTCTTATAGAATGCGAGCAGGTGTTCCTGATTGGTGTTTTGGGATTGATGGGACGCCATACGGATCAGGGTCAGGTCGATCTGCAAAGGGGTGTTACCCAAGATGCGGCAGATCTGGGTTTCGGTCTCGATCTTTTTGGGCATCAGGTTGAGCAACAAGATCCGGAGCGGACGGATATCCTGCGTGATGGCGCGGGTCTCGGTCATGGTAAAAATATTTTCTTCCGCCAACGTTTGGACCGCGGGTAAATTGTTAGGAATCTTAATGGGCATTGGCTATTCTCCTCTCATAGGGGAATATTAGATGTTGGCTAACGCTTGTTCCACGTCGGCGATCAGGTCATCGGCGTCTTCCAGACCGACCGATAACCGTACCAGGTCTGGTCCGACACCGCACGCGACCAATTCCGCGTCACTTAATTGACGGTGGGTGGTGGTAGCGGGATGCAGACAACACGAACGCGCATCCGCAACGTGGGTCTCGATCGCTACCAGTTTCAGGTTTTCCATAAAGGCGGATGCCGCCGCGCGGCCGCCTTTAATACCGAAACTGATCACACCGCAGGTGCCGTTCGGCATATATTTTTGCGCGAGCGCGTAGTCGGGCGACGACGGCAACGACGGGTAGTTGACCCAACTGATCTTGGGATGGTTTTCCAGATACTGCGCGATCGCGAGCGCGTTCTCACAGTGACGTTTCATCCGCACGTGTAAACTTTCCAACCCTAAATTCAGTAAAAACGAGTTCATCGGTGCGGGGGTCACACCGAGGTCGCGCATCAGTTGCGCGGTCGCTTTGGTGATATACGCGCCGCCCTGACCGAACCGCTCGGTATAGGTAACACCGTGATAACTTTCGTCGGGGGTGCACAGGCTCGCAAACTTGTCGGGATATTTCGTCCAGTCAAAGTTGCCCGAATCCACGATCGCACCGCCGACCGCACTGCCGTGACCGTCCATATATTTGGTGGTGGCATGGGTAACGATGTCCGCACCCCATTCAAACGGGCGACAGTTGACGGGGGTCGGGAACGTATTGTCTAAGATAAGCGGTACACCGTGTGCGTGTGCCGCGTTCGCAAACCGTTCAATATTCAACACTTTGAGCACGGGATTGGCGATCGTTTCACCGAACACCAATTTGGTTTCGGGGCGGAATGCCGCTTCCAGTTCCTCATCGGTGCAATCGGGCGCGACGAAGGTCACGTCGATCCCCATACGTTTGAGGGTGACCGAAAACAGGTTGAAGGTGCCACCGTAAATGGCGGAACTGGATACCAAATGATCGCCCGCACTGCACAGATTGAATACCGCAAGAAAACTCGCCGCCATACCGGACGAGGTGAGCATCGCGGCACTGCCGCCTTCCATCTCACAGATCTTCGCCGCGACTGCATCGTTGGTCGGGTTTTGCAGACGGGTATAGAAATAACCGCTGGCTTCCAGGTCGAACAATTTGCCCATTGCCTCGCCGGTATCGTATTTAAACGTCGTACTTTGGATCACGGGGATCTGACGGGGTTCACCGCTTTTGGGTTGATAACCGCCCTGCACACACCGTGTACCGACTCCTTTTTTTTGCATAGTTCATACCTCCGCTTCTGCGATATACGAAGTTAGTATAACATCTATTTTAAAAAATGTATACCCTTTTTTGAAAAAATATTTTGAACTCTTGACAAATGCGCGGTGAAAGAATAAAGTTTTAACAAAGGAGTGATACAATGAACATTGCAAACGGATTTACCGATCTGATCGGTAACACTCCCCTTTTGCGGTTACACCGACTGGAACAGGATGAAAATGCCGTCGGTACGGTGTTGGCAAAACTGGAATATTTCAACCCCGCCGGAAGCAGTAAAGATCGCGTCGCCAAAGCGATGCTCGATGCCGCCGAGGCAAATGGTGACATTAAGACGGGTGCCACTATCATTGAACCGACCAGCGGCAATACGGGGTTGGGTCTGGCGGCGGTTGCCGCTTCGCGCGGGTATCGCGTGATCCTGACCATGCCCGATACGATGAGCGAGGAACGCCGTCGCCTGTTGCGCGCTTACGGTGCCGAACTGATCCTCACCGACGGTGCCGAAGGAATGAACGGTGCCATCCGCAAAGCCGAAGCATTGGCAAACGAGATCCCGAACAGTTTTCTGCCGCGTCAGTTTGAAAATCCCCATAACCCCGACGCGCATTTTCGCACGACGGGACCCGAGATCTGGAGGGATACCGACGGTAAGGTGGATATTTTCGTCGCGGGTGTCGGCACGGGCGGTACGCTTTCGGGTGTGGGCAACTATTTGAAATCCCAAAATCCCGCCGTTCGCATCGTCGCGGTCGAACCCGCGTCCTCGCCCGTGTTATCGGGCGGTAATGCGGGCGCGCACGGGTTGCAGGGGATCGGTGCGGGATTTGTTCCCCACACGCTCGACACCGACATATACGACGAGGTGATCCCCGTCACCGAGCAGGATGCCTACCGTTACGGACGGGTGTTGGCAACACGTGAAGGGATCCTGTGCGGTATCACGTCGGGCGCGGCATTGTGCGCCGCGTTCAACCTGGCACGTCGTCCCGAAAACGAGGGTAAGACCATCGTTGTGTTGTTGCCCGATACGGGAGAGCGATACCTCTCCACCCCTTTATTTAACGATTAACGCGAATATGCCGTGACCGATCGGTCACGGCATATTTTTTTGTGTGCGGGCATACTATACAGTACATTGCAAGAGGAGGTTTGGATATGAATGTAAAGAAAATCGATTGGAAAGCGCTTCTCTTTTTCCTCGGGTACACGTGGATCCTTGCGGGAATCGGTTCGTTGCTCGGCGGATCTATGGATCTGAGTGCCTACGATCAACCCGCACTGACCCCGCCTGCGTGGGTCTTCCCCGTCGTATGGTCAATACTGTATACCTTGATGGCGGTTGGTGCCTATCTCGTATACGTCAGCGGCGACATCGACCGTCGTCGACCGTTGCAACTGTACCTGTTACAGGTGGCGGTCAATATCCTGTGGCCGCTTTTCTTCTTCCGTCTGGAATGGCGGTTGTTTGCACTGGTATGGTTGCTTATGTTACTGGCATTGGTGGTTCTGACCGCCAAAGGTTTTTATCCCATTTCCCGCACGGCATTTTGGTTGCTCGTCCCCTATATCGTCTGGTTGGTGTTCGCCGCCTATCTCAATTTTGGATTTTACGTGTTGAACGGTTAAAAAGCAAACGCACGATACGTCGTATCGTGCGTTCTTCTTTATCAGGTGTTCTTCATAATGATGGAACCGACACATTCGCTTACGTGTTCGCAAGCATCCGCGCAGGCTTCGAAGCAGTCGTAGATTTTGTACCAGCAAAGCGTTTTCAACACGTCGGTGGAGTTCTTGGTCAGTTCGTGCACCGAAGAGAGGTACAGTTTATCACAGTCTTCTTCCACGTCGTTACACTCGATGATAAGCGAACGGATCTTTTTGGATTTCTTGAAATTCTCAAACTCGCTCATAATGGAGCAAAGCAGATCGCAACCTCTGACAAGGTTCTTCGCATATTCGATGGCAGGTGCCTCGATGGTCTTAATATCGTAAATGTACAGTTTTTGCATAACCTCTTCCAGAAGATCCAATACGTTGTCCAGTTGTTGACTCATCATGTCCAGATCTTCACGGTCGACGGGGGTGACAAACGCTTTCGCCAACGCCTCGTTCATTTCGTGTTTCTTCAGGTCGGCACTGTGCTCAAACCCGTGCATTTCGGTGAGCATCGTTTCCAGTTTATCCGCATCGTAGTTTTCAAGGCATTCCACCAGATAGGTCGCCGCCTTCTTGGAGAGTGCCGCGCACTCGGTAAAGTTGTCAAAGTAAAATTTATCGCCTTTTGCCATAATTGTTCATTCCTTTCGATTGTTTAACGTTTATCAGGTGAATATAAACATAAAGATCTTGGTCATTATGTAGCCGACCAGTCCGCATCCGGGGAAGGTGAGTACCCACGTAAGCACCATTTCTTTCACGACACCGAAATTGATCGCGGATACGCGTTTAACAGCACCCACACCCATAATGGACGTGGTTTTCGCGTGGGTGGTGGAAACGGGTAAACTGAATACCGAACAAAACAGAAGGGAGATTGCCGCCGCAATGTCGGCAGAGAAACCTTGATATTTTTCCAGTTTCACCATATCCATACCGACCGATTTGATGATCTTCTTACCGCCCATTGCCGTACCTAAAGCCATAACCACCGAGCAGACGATCATCAGCCAGATGGGAATGCTGATATCCGACGGCAGCGCCTGTCCCTGCGACATATATACGCAAAGCAGGATAACACCCATAAACTTCTGACCGTCCTGTGCGCCGTGCATAAATGCCATCGATGCGGCGCCGACGATCTGCGCACCTTTGAAAAACGGTTCGGTCTTCGGTCTGTTCGCGTGATAGAACAGTTGGGTGACCACCTTGCAGACGATCCAACCCAAGCCGAAACCGAGCACGACCGAGATACCGATTCCGTAAACGACCTTGATCCATTCACCGCCGTTGACACCTTCAAAACTGTTGTGAATGGCGATCGCACTTCCGGTCAATCCCGCGATCAGCGCGTGGCTTTCGCTTGTCGGAATACCGAACACCCACGCGATGGTTGCCCACAGAACGATCGCAAACAGTGCGGCGCTGAGTGCGATGATCGCCATCTTCGAATCGTCACCGAAGTCGACCATTTTGGTAATGGTTTCGGCAACGGTAGCGTTGACCATCGTCATCACGAAAACGCCGAGAAAGTTAAATACCGCCGCCATCAGGATCGCCGCTCTCGGCGACATACACCGCGTCACCACACAGGTGGCAATGGCATTCGGGGCATCCGTCCAGCCGTTTACCAGAATAACGCCGAGCGTTAACACCACCGCTATGAACAGCAGCGGGTTCGCCGTCATCTGACCCCAAAAAGATAAAATATCCATCAAATACCTCCCTTTATACCAAACGGTAACGATCACGGCATTCTTCGTACATTTCCATAAATCCTTGATCGATCGTTTTGACTTGATTTAAATATTGGTGCGTCTTGAAACTGTTGTGTTCCATCTCAATGATGGTGACCGCCACGTTGGAGCAATGGTCGGAGATGCGTTCGTAGTTGTTGAGAATATCCGACAACACAAATCCGAGTTCGATGGTGCATTCGCCCGCTTGCAGACGGCGGATATGCCGCGCTTTGACGTTGGCGATCAAGCCGTCGATCACCTGTTCAAGCGGTTCTACTTTCGCCGCGAGGGTGAGGTCGTTTTGCTCAAACGCGTCCACCGTCAAGGTTAGAATATCGGTGATGGCTTTGGTCAACACCGCCAACTCGCCAGATGCCGCTTCGGAGAAGGTCAGTTGTTTGTCGTTGATCTCCGCCGCGATGCGTACGAGGTTGACCGCGTGGTCACCGAGCCGCTCAAAATCGCCGATCGAATGCAACAGTTTGGATACCTGCGTACTGTCGCTTTCGGACAGTTCTTTTGCGGACAGGAGAACCAGGTAGGTGCCCAGTTTATCCTCGTAGGTATCGATGTCGTTTTCGCTTTGGCGGATCTCTTCGTCCTTTTTTGCACTGTAATTGTGAAGCAGGTCGATCGCGTCATTTAGCGTGGTCTTTGCGATGTTTGCCATTTTGACCGTACGATCGGTACATTCCGAAAGTGCCACCGACGGAGTGGACAGCAACCGCTTGTCGATGAAGGAATATTTGACTTCGCTTTCGCCGTCGTCCTTCACCGTAAAATTCGCGATCTTTTCCAGCATCTTACTGAACGGCAACAACAGAATGGTGGTCACCACGTTGAAGATGGTGTGTACCAACGCGATACCGACAGGGTTGATGGGCGTATCGGTAAAGGTAAAGTTGAAAATAGCGTCCGCACCGTAGAACGCCGCCAAACATACCACCGTACCGATGAGGTTAAAGGAAATGTGTACCACTGCCACGCGTTTCGCATTTTTGTTAACACCGATACTGGACAGCAACGCGGTCACACAAGTACCGATGTTCTGACCCATAATGATCGGTAATGCCATACCGAAGGTCAGACTGCCCGACATCGAGATGGTCTGTAAGATACCGACCGATGCCGCCGAACTTTGAATGATACCCGTAAACACCGCACCGACCAGTACACCGAGCAGCGGGTTGTTGAACATAAGCAGGATATCGGAGAAACCTTCCATCTCCTGCAACGGTTCCATCGCGTTACCCATCAGTTCCATGCCGTACATCAAGACGGCGAAACCGACGAAGATGGATCCGACACTCTTTTTCTTACTGCTTTTTGCCGCCATGATCATAACGATACCGATCAAGGCGAGAACCGGCGAGAAAGAGTCCGGTTTTAACAGGCGGATAAAGGGGTTTTCACTTTCGATACCCGCCAGACTTAAGATCCAGGCGGTCAGGGTGGTACCGATGTTGGAACCCATAATGACACCGATCGTTTGGGATAACTGCATAATACCCGAGTTGACCAAACCGACCAACATCACCGTCATCGCAGAAGAGGATTGAATGGCGATGGTGATACCCGCGCCGAGCAGTAAACTCTTGAACGGGTTGGAGGTCATTCGTTTGAGCATCTGTTCCAGTTTGCCGCCCGCCAATTTTTCAAGTCCGGAAGACATCACGTTCATACCGTACAGGAAAAATGCCAGACCGCCGCACAGAGTCAATATCATCGAAAGAATATCCACCTTGTCACGACCTTCTTCTAAACTACCTTTTCAGTATACGTTTTTTTGTCGAAAAAGGGAAGAGGGGTTATGTTAAATCTATGTTAAATTTTGGTATCCACAAACAGAAAACGAACCGTGCGTTCGGTTGAACGCACGGTTCGTAACGGTTATGCATTACTTTTTGGCAATACCGCGCTGGATCAGTTTGATCAGTTCGACGATCGGGATCACGCAGAAACCGATGCCGATCGCGATCAGGTACTCTTCGAGAGTAACAGCGGTAAAGCCGAACGCGTTAGCAAGGAAGGGAATCTCGCATACCGCGGTGGTCGCGATCAGAGAACCGATCGCGGCGATCAGCAGGGTCTTGTTCTGATGACCCATCGTGAACAGGCTGCCGCGTTGCGAACGCATATTGAAACTGTGGAAGATCTCAGCCATCGACATGGTGAGGAATGCCATCGTGGTGCCGTCGGCACTGTCGGTGATCGCCCAGTCGCCCGCTTCGATGAAGTGACCGACAAAGTAGGAGATCAACACCAGCACGGATACCAGTACACCCTGATACAACACGTCAACGCCCATACCGCCTGCAAAGATACCCGCTTTCGCGTCACGGGGTTTGCGGCGCATAATGTCGCGTTCGGCTTTTTCCATACCGAGCGCCAATGCCGGGAAACAGTCGGTAACGAGGTTGATCCACAACAGGTGAACGGGTTTCAAGATGGTAAAGCCCATCATCGTCGCGGCGAAGATACAAATGACTTCGCTCATATTCGAACCCAGCAGGAACTGGATCGCTTTACGGATATTGTCGTAGATACGACGGCCTTCTTCGACCGCGCCCACGATGGTAGCGAAGTTATCGTCCGCCAACACCATATCCGCCACGTTTTTGGTCACGTCGGTACCGGTGATACCCATGCCGACGCCGATATCCGCCGATTTGATGGAGGGTGCATCGTTGACACCGTCACCCGTCATCGCGGTGACGTAACCCGCTTTGCGCCACGCGTTGACGATACGCGTTTTGTGTTCGGGTTGCACGCGGGCATACACGCTGATGTTCATAAACTCGGCTTCGAATTCCTCGTCGGACATCTCGTTGAGTTGGGCACCCGTGATGGCTTTGCCCCCTTCGGTCAGAATGCCGAGTTCTTTAGCGATCGCGATGGCGGTGTCGACGTGGTCACCCGTGATCATGACGGCACGAACACCCGCGCTGTGGCACTGTTCGATCGCCGCGCATACTTCGGGACGAACGGGATCGATCATACCGCTGAGGCCCACGAAACACAGATCGGTTTCCAGCGTTTCGGGTTCGTACGACGCGGGAGCCGCATCCCATACGCGACGGGCACATGCCAGCACGCGCAACGCTTTGTCCGCCATTGCTTTGTTTGCCGCCAGAATGGTGGCTTTGTACGCTTCGGTCATCGGAACGGCAACGCCGTTTTCGAGATAGTGGGTGCAACGGTCGATGACCACGTCGGGCGCACCTTTGGTGTATTGCACCACGGTGTTGTCCGAAAGGGTGTGTACGGTGGTCATCATCTTACGGGACGAATCGAACGGTGCTTCGCCGCAACGGGGATACTGTGTCACCAGATTCGCTTTGCGCAATCCCAGTTTCTCCGACCACGCGACCAGTGCCGCTTCGGTCGGTTCACCGGTGATGTTGCCTTCGTCGTCCGCCTGTGCGTCACTGCACAGCGCCATTGCCGACGCGAGCAACGCTTCGTCTTCGCCGAAGTGTTCCACGACGGTCATTTTATTTTGGGTAAGGGTACCCGTTTTATCCGAGCAGATGATCTGCGCGCAACCGAGCGTTTCCACCGCCGTCAAACGACGGATGATGGCATTGCGCTTGGACATATTGGTCACACCGATGGAAAGCACCACCGTAACCACCGCCGCCAAACCTTCGGGAATCGCGGCGACCGCGAGCGACACGGCGATCATAAAGGAATCCAGCACCACACCGAATTCAAACGAAGGCGCGCGAAGCAATTGAACGGCAAACACCGCTACGCAGATGCCGAGTACCAACCAGGTAAGCGTTTGGGACAACTGGCTGAGTTTGATCTGCAAGGGGGTCTTGCCCTCTTCCGCTTGCGCCAACGCGCCTGCGATCTTACCCATTTCGGTATCCATACCCGTGGCGGTAACCACCGCCGTACCGCGCCCGTACACCACCGTACCGCCCATATAGACCATATTTTTACGGTCGCCGAGCGGCACGTCTTTTGCACCGTCTTCCAAACGGATGATCTCAATAAATTTGGTAACGGGGACCGATTCACCCGTCAGCGCCGCTTCTTCGATCTGCAGGCTGGCGCTTTCAAGCAGTCGCGCGTCCGCAGGGACTGCGTCGCCCGCTTCCAGCAGGATCACGTCACCGACCACCAGATCTTCACTGTGGACGATGGTGACGACCCCGTCACGTAACACTTTGGAAGTAGCGGCGGACATTTCCTGCAACGCTTCGATGGCTTTTTCGGCTTTACTCTCCTGATACACGCCCAGCACCGCGTTGATGATAACCACCGCTAAAATGATGATAACGTCGGTGAAACTCTCGTTTTCGACCACCGCCAACACACCGCTGACCGCCGCCGCGACCAACAAAATGATGATCATCGGGTCGGACAATTGCTCCATAAACCGCCGAAACAGCGATTTACCGGGCGCGGCTTCCAGTTTGTTTTTACCGTTTGCTTCCAAACGGCGCGCGGCCTCTTCTTTGCTGAGACCTTTGACGAAAGAACCGAGTTGTTCCAATACCGCTTGTTTGTCTTCACAATAATGTTTCACTTTTTCACGCTTCCTTTCTCTTTTTAAAACAAAACCGGTCACAACAAAAGGTCGTGCCGGTAAAAGAAAACGAGAGAGTAACACGACCGTTTGTGCGTATGAGTCTCACAAATTAAAGCAGACCGAGCGAAACCGCCGTGTTGTTGATCTGCTCCGCCGTTAAAAACGGCTGCTACTCCCTCACTGGAATTATTTGTTATATCATATCATTTTATTCGATCGGGTGTCAAGTGGTATTACGTCAAAAAAATTACATTAACAGTGAGATCAGCAACATTTCCCGTGCACGGTTATATACCTCGTCAAACGAGGTGAGCGGTAACGGGTTGCGACCTTTCCCCAGTTCAATGGTAAACCCGCATCGTCCCGTATGGTCTATAAACCAATCTTTAAATCCGCCGTGAGATGCCAACCCCTGCGGTTCGGCGACGGTGTACCCCGAAGCCGATGCCATCACCATTGCCATCAGACGTGCGCTCGGCGGGGTACGGTCACCGTACGACCAGTAGATCTCCTCCCCCTGCGAGTGCAGTGCCACCACGTGACGGAACGGTACTCGTTCGCACAGTGAAACCAACGCTTTGGTTTCGGGTTCGCTCTCGGGCGCAGGACCGCTCCATTGACGGGCGCAGGGACCGGCGATCCCTTGCGCGCATTCTTGTTGTTGCAATTGTGCGAAACCTGCGTTAAAATTATGGTTAAGGTCTACACCGTGTGCGTTTGCTTGCCACTGCCCGTGTTCATCGCCGCCGAGCGATTGAATGGTGGGGGCATATTCCCCCGCACTGGCACTGCCGTGCAAGGCGATGTTCACCCCGTCGGGGTTGACGAGCGGGATAAACACGATGCTTCTGCCGCGCAACGCGCGGTGCATATCAAACCCTGACAGTTCGCGGTATCCTTCCAGCGCGTCGGCGATCTCTTCGCACAGGCGCAAGCAAACAAGGGACGTCAACCATTCCTGACCGTGGAATGCCGCCGCCATCAGTACCCGTTCTTTCCCACAGCCCATCGTGATCCCCCACAAACTGCGACCGAGCACACTTCTGCCGATCGGTGCCGCCGCTAAAAAACGGTACCGCGCACATAACGCGCCGACCATACCGCTTACCGCGCCGTAGTCGGCTGGTTGCGGCCGTACGATCCCGCTCAATGGGTATCCCCCCTTTGCACTCTGTATAATTCAATCTTATGTTTAAGGAGTACCGATTATGAATCTCACCGAAACGACCCTGTCATCCGAAACCCTTTACGACGGAAAGATCATTCGCGTTCGTCTGGACGATGCGCAGTTGCCGAACGGCGCAAGCACGAAACGCGAGGTGGTGGAGCATCCCGGCGGTGTATGTGTCGCGGCGCTCACCGATAACGAGGAGTTATTATTCGTCCGTCAGTTCCGTTATCCGTACAAGGAGATCGTATGGGAACTGCCTGCGGGAAAACGCGACCGTAACGGAGAGACCCCGCTCGAATGCGGGAAACGGGAGTTGCACGAGGAAACGGGTGCGGTCGCCGAACAGTACCGTTCACTCGGGGTGTTGTATCCCACACCCGGTTACTGCGACGAGGTCATCCACCTGTTTTTGGCGCAAGGGTTGTCGTTTGAAGATGCCGACCCCGACGAAGACGAGTTCGTGGAGGTGGAACGGGTACCGCTGAAAGAGGCGGTCGAACGTGTATTGCGCGGTGAGTTACCGGATGCGAAAACGCAGGTTGCCGTTTTAAAAACCTATTTTCTGTTGCACGGCGACACGTTTCTTGCGTAATTGTGCTGTTGTCTGCCCCGTTTTTACCGAAAAATGTGTGAATTTTGAATAATATTTGACCATATATGCAAAAAAATCAAAAAAATGCTTTTCTTTCGGAAAAGTTTCTGTTATAATATTTAAGCCTATTTGACAAGTGTCATTTAGATACCTTAATTGTGTTTGTCCAAAGAAATCAAAATATGTAGGAGGTTGACTGAGAAATGAGTCACAAGTATGTCTATTTGTTCAGCGAAGGTAACGCCTCGATGCGCGAACTGCTGGGCGGTAAAGGTGCGAACTTGGCGGAAATGACCGGTTTGGGTCTTCCCGTACCGCAAGGTTTCACCATTTCCACCGAAGCGTGCACGCAGTACTACGAGGACGGTCGCCGCATCAACGATGAGATCCAGGCACAGATCATGGAATACATCGTTAAGATGGAAGGCGTGACCGGTAAAAAATTCGGTGACAAAGAAAATCCGTTGTTGGTTTCGGTGCGTTCCGGCGCCCGTGCTTCCATGCCCGGTATGATGGATACCATCCTCAACCTGGGTCTGAACGAAGATGTTGTCGAAACCATGTCCGCGAAATCGGGTAACCCCCGTTGGGCGTGGGACTGCTATCGCCGTTTCATTCAAATGTACTCCGACGTTGTTATGGAAGTCGGTAAGAAGTACTTTGAAGAACTCATCGACAAGATGAAAGAAGAAAAAGGCGTTACTCAGGACGTTGAGCTTACAGCAGAAGATCTTGCTGTTCTTGCTGATCAGTTCAAAGCTGAATACAAATCTAAAATCGGTGAAGATTTC